>JASHQO010000250.1 GCA_030039105.1 Xanthobacteraceae bacterium | reverse complement strand
TGGGCGGTGCCGGCGCTGCTGATCATTCCGCTGTTCTACTGGCTGAGCCCGGGCTCCCACCTCACCTTCCCCCGCATGCATGGGAAGGAAAAAAGGCGGCAAGTCGACACTGCAATCGGCGGCCGCTGGTGGCCGGATTGGAAGAGCCCGCTGGTATGGCTCCTAGGCTTTGCCTTCGGCAGCAATAACAGCCCGTTCTTCGCCACCAACGCCTTCCTCGGCGACTATCTTGGGAGCGAGGGCAAGGCGGCTTTGCTCGGCCAGGCGATCGGTTGGCTCAACGGCGCGCAGATCGTGGCGCCGTTGATCCTTTTGTTCCTGTCCAACCGGCTGCAGCGGCGCGCCTGGCCATTCCTGCTGTTCGGCCCGCTGCTGCTGGTGGCATTCCTCGGCCTGATTTTTGGGCGCTCGACCCTGGTCATCAACTTGAGCAGCGCCGTGGTCGGTTTCACCACCGCGATCACGTTGACCGCGATCCTGGCGCTGCCGCCAGTGCTGAGCTCCGCCGCCGATCTGGCGCGCACCACCGCCGGCATGTTCACCGTCAGCTACACCACGGCGATCATCATCCCGACCATCAGCGGCGCATTGTGGGACGTGACCGGAAAGCCGTGGACGGCGTTCGTGCCGCTGTGCGTTTGCGCAGTAGGACTGACGGTGCTCGGCGTCATCGCCACGCGCTGGAAGCCGGCCGCGAAGGAAGAGCCCGGCCGATGATGGAGCGGCGGCCGCGGACTTTGATATAGGAAGTTGGCAAGGAAAAAGGCAAATGACGAAACGCCCGAAAAAATCCACAGCACGACAGCGCTCCGCCAAAGAGCCGGTGCTGCCGACCGACCGCCTCGCCTATTCGCCGATCGTCGAGCGACCGCCGCTCAAGCTACCGAACGGTGCCCGCATGGTGGTGTGGGTGATCGTCAATGTCGAAGAATGGGATGCGACACAGCCGATGCCGCGCACGGTGCTCACCCCGCCGGCCGGCGGCTCGCCGATGCCCGACGTGCCGAACTGGGCGTGGCACGAATACGGCAACCGGGTCGGCTTCTGGCGCTTCGTCAAGGTATTCGACGAGTTCAAGATCCCCGGCGTCATCGCCATCAACGGCTCGGCGCTCGCCGCTTATCCGCAAATCGTGCGCGCCGCGATCGAGCGCCGCTGGGAATTCATGGGTCACGGTTTTACCCAGCGCAACATGCAGAAGGTGCCGGACGAGCGCGCCGATATCCGAAAAGTCCGCAAGGTGATTCTGCAAGCCACCGGCAAGCCGCCGCGCGGCTGGCTCGGCCCGGGCCTCACCGAAACCTGGCAGACACCTGACCTCCTGGTCGAACAAGGCTACGGTTATGTCGCCGATTGGGTGCTCGACGATCAGCCGGTCTGGCTCAAGACCCGAGGCGGGCCAATCGTCAACCTGCCCTATACGCAAGAGTGCAACGACGTCGCCATGATGCTGATCCAGCACCACAAGGCGTCGGAATATTTCGACCGCGCCCACGATCAGTTCGAGCAGATCTACGCCGACGCGGCCGGCTCGGCGCGGGTGATGGCGATCTCGGTGCATCCCTACATCATGGGAGCGCCGCATCGCTTGAAGTATTTCCGCCGCGCCATCGAGCATATCCGCAAGAAAGACGACGTCCTGTTCTGGACCGGCGAGCAGATTCTCGACTGGTTCCTCGCTGCCGGGCCGAAGGCCCCGTGAGAAATCCCGAACGCCGATCCGAGGCGACCGCGCATGCCGACACCGGCGCGCGGATGATGCTCGCTGTCTTGTGCGTGGTCTGGGGCATCACCTGGCCGATCATGCGGGTTGCGCTGACCGAAGTGCCGCCGTTCACCATGCGCACCGTGAGCACGCTGGTCGGCGGCGTGGCGCTGCTCGCCGTGTGCCTCGCGCGCCGGCGCGACTTGCGCCTGCCCGGCGTCAAGGGCTTCGTGCACGTCGGCATCGCGGCGATGCTCAATGTCGCGAGCTTCAGCGTGTTCTCGACCTTCGCCCAGTTGCATGCTGCCACCTCGCGAGTGGCGATCCTCGCCTACACCATGCCGATCTGGGCCGTGGTGCTGGCGTGGGTTTTCCTGCGCGAACGGCCGACCGGCATGCAGCCGCTCGCCATCGCGCTGTGCGCGACCGGGCTTGCGATCCTGATCTACCCGCTGACCGTGAACGGCATTCCGCTCGGCATCGTGCTGGCGCTTGCCACCGGCGTCTCCTGGGCCGCCGGCACGGTCTATCTGAAATGGGCGCACATTGCCGCCGATCCGATGGCGGTTGCGCTGTGGCAGGTCGTGTACTCGTTCTTTGTCATTGCCGCCTGCATGACGATCGTCGACGGCGGGCCGGACTTTCACTCCGCCCATGTCGAGAGCGTGACCGCGACCATCCTGTCAGGACTGCTCGGCACCGGCACGGCCTATGGCCTATGGTTCTCGATCATCCGGCGCTTGCCGGCGATGACCGCATCGCTCGGCGTGCTCGGCAGCCCGGTGATCGGCGTCGTCGCCTCGGTGCTGTTCCTGCACGAGCGGCTGACCATCTCCGACATCATCGGCTTCGCCTTGATCATGGCGGCGTCGGCGTTCGCTCTGTTCAGCCGCCCGGCCACGGCACAAGCGGCGTCGCAGCAGACTTAAAAGAGCGTCTTTCCCGGATCCGGTGCAGCGCCAAGCGGTGCACCGCTGATCCGGGGTCGCCCTGGATTCCGAGTTCGCGACAATCCCGGGCGTGCAGCGCACCACTGCGTCCTACGCAGCGCCCGGGAAACACGCCCGCTACACGGGCAGGCAGAGCGCGTTGTCGACCAGGAGATTGTCGTAGACGCAGCGTCGCTCGGCGAGCTTGAGCGCGCCGTCGATCCTGCGGAGCTTGTCGTAATAGACGCCGACCTGATGCAAGGTGGCTGCGGGCCGGTCGAACAGCACCTGGATCACAACGTAATTGGCGCGGGCGCGGATGTCGCCGTTTGCCGCCTCGCCCAGCACCTGCAGATTGCCGACGATGTGGCGCAGGTAGCGCGGCGCGAACATTTCGGTCTTCATCGCATTGGCGCGGTCGAGGATCATACCCTTGTTCTCGCAATAGATCAGGCCGACCGGCAGGTTGCGGTCGGCGTTCTCGCGCGAGATCACGACGTAGAAGCCGTCGTCGGTAAACATCTGCGCCCAGTCGCGGAGCCGCTGCTCGTCGAGCGCCGCCGCATAGGCATTGTTGAACTCCTCGATTTCGCGATGAATCAGCAGCGCTTCGATGCGCGGGTCGCTGGTCGTCGCGGCTTTGGGAACGTCGCGCATCGCGCCCTCACAATCCCATTGCTTGGCGCCAATGCTTGTACATGGCGCGGATCGCCGACTCC
>JASHQO010000249.1 GCA_030039105.1 Xanthobacteraceae bacterium | reverse complement strand
GCGTCACGGCGCAGTTTCACCACCGCGCCGAACCCTTCGATCGAGCCGGGGCGCTGGTCGAGCGACGCCTGGTCGGTGACGAGCTTGCGGCGTGCGGCGTTGTAGGCATCGGACAGCAGCGTCGCCATCGGCACTTTGACGAAATCGGGGTCGCCGTAGAACACCTCGCGGTCGGCATAGGCGAGCTTCGAGCACTCGACGATGAGATGGATGAAATCCGGTCCGGTCGGGTCGAGACCGTCGAACTCAAAACCTTTGAGCAGCGCCAGTTGCTGCAAGGTCACCGGCCCCTGGCCCCACGGTCCGGTCTTGCACACGGTATAGCCGCGGTAGTCGTAGGTCAGCGGCGCTTCGACATGCGGCGTCCAGCGCGCCATGTCGTCGGCGGTGAGCACGCCGCGATGGCGCCGGCCGCTGGTGTCCATGATCTCCTGCGTCCGGCAGAAGCGGTCGATCGCCTCGGCGACGAAGCCGTGCGACCAACTCTTGCGCGCGCGCTCGATCTGCGCCACGCGGTCGCCGCCGGCGCTTTCGGCTTCCTTGACGATGCGGGCATAGGTCGCCGCCAGCGTCGTGTTGGCGAACAGCGAGCCGGTCTTCGGCACTTCGTTGTTCGGCAGATAGACCGCGGCCGACGTCGGCCAGTATTGCCGGAACATGGCGGCGACGGTCGAAATGGTGGCATTGGTGCGCTCGAGCAGCGGATAGCCGTGCTCGGCATAGCCGATCGCCGGCTTAAGCACGTCGGCGACGGTCATGGTGCCGTAGTCGCGCAGCAGCATCATCCAGGTCTCGAACGTGCCGGGCACGCACGCGGCGAGAAGCCCGGTGCCGGGCACGAGGTCGAGGCCTTCGCTGCGATAGTGCGAAATTGTTGCTTTGGCCGGCGCCACGCCTTGCCCGCAGATCACTTCCGGCTTGCCGCGCTTGACATCGTAGATGATGACCGGAACGTCGCCGCCCGGCCCGTTGAGATGCGGCTCGACCACCTGCAAGGTGAATGCGGTGGCGACCGCGGCGTCGAAGGCGTTGCCGCCGCGCTCCAAAATCCCCATGCCGACGGCGGTCGCGATCCAATGGGTCGAGGTCACCACCCCGAACGTGCCTTCGATCTCCGGGCGGGTGGTGAAGGTGTTGGGATTGATGTTGGTCATGAAATGTCTCTTGATTCCGTCGCTCATGCGGATGTCATCCGTGCTGCGGCCCATTGCTTGGCGGCCGGCCGGCGCATACAGACGGCAATGTACCGGGCCGCGGAGCGGTCTGCCAGAGTAGGGGGAAACGTGGCGCGCGAGGCTCTCAAGGTGGGATTGGCGGGGCTCGGCGCCGTCGGCCTCGAGGTCGCGCGGCGGATCGAGGCCGGCATTCCGGGGCTCGTTCTGACCGCCGTCTCGGTGCGCGACCGCGACAAGGCCAAACGCAACCTGCCGCAAGTCGGCGGGCGAATTGCAATGGTGCCCGCGGCAGCGCTCGCCGAGACCTGCGACCTCGTGGTCGAAGGCCTGCCGCCGGAGCCGTTTCGGGCGGTCGCGTCGTCGGTGATCGAGCGCGGCAAAGTGTTCATGCCGCTCAGCGTCGGACGGCTTCTGGAACATTGGGACTTGGTGGCGCGCGCCAAGGAAACCGGCGCGCGGATTCTGGTGCCGACCGGCGGCCTGATCGGGCTCGATGCGGTGCGCGCCGCCGCCGAAGGCACCATCCGCTCGGTCACCATGATCACGCGCAAGCCGCCGAACGGTCTCGACGGCGCGCCTTACCTGGTCGAGCGCGGTATTTCGCTGCAAGGCCTCAACACCGCGCGAAAAGTGTTCGACGGCACGGCGCGCGAGGGCGCGCGCGGCTTTCCGCAGAACGTCAATGTCGCCGCCGCGCTCAGCCTCGCCGGCATCGGGCCTGACGCGACCCGGCTCGAAATCTGGGCCGATCCCGCGCTCGACCGCAACAGCCATCGCATCGACGTCGATGCCGACACCGCGCGGTTTTCGATGTCGATCGAGAACGTGCCGTCGGTCGAGAACCCGCGCACCGGCCGCATTGTCGCGCTGAGCACGGTGGCGATGCTGCGCGGGCTGGTGTCGGAGCTGAAGGTCGGCACCTGAGCGCACCGCCCTGGGCGCGTTTGCGGCGCGCGGCTCAGGTCGAGCCGTTCGCCGCCGGGGTGAATTTCAGCGCCACGCCGTTCATGCAATAGCGCAGGCCGGTCGGCTTCGGCCCGTCGGGAAAAACGTGGCCGAGGTGGCCGCCGCAGCGATGGCACGATACCGCGGTGCGGCTCATGCCGAACGAACGGTCGGTGCGCTCGTCGACGGCGTTGTCGAGCGGAGCCCAGAAGCTCGGCCAGCCGGTGCCGCTTTCGAACTTGGTCTTCGACGAGTACAGCGCCAGGTCGCAGCCGGCGCAGCCGAAGGTGCCGGCGCGGTGCTCGTTGAGCAGCGGACTGGTGAACGGCCGCTCGGTGCCCGCCTCGCGCAGCACGTCGTATTGCGCCGGGGTCAGGAGCTTGTGCCACTCGGCGTCGCTGTGGCTGACTTCATAAGGGTGCGGCGGGGTGTCGGCGGCATGCGATCGCGTCAGGCGGCCGAGCGCAAGCGCGGCAAGGCCCGCGGCGCCGGCATACAAGGCGTATCGACGTGTGAACATGTCGTCCTCCCAAAATCCTTCGCCGGATCGGCGGTCGCACGCAGAATCTGGCGAGGTTGTCCTGCAAAGTCACGCCATGGATACGGGCGGCAGCGCTATTTGATCGCGCCGATCGGCAATTTCACATGAAGTTGACGCGTGGCGCCGGCCGGCTCGCGGCGGCGTGGCGGTGGCACCGACTTGGGCTTTCGGCAGCGGACTTTGGCCTCTATTGTGCCGGCCAACCAGACTTGGAAACGCTCACTCAAGGACGGACGCCGACCGATGCGAACCCCCGAATCTCCCGACATCTCCGCGCAGGCCTATCTGACCCGCCTCGCCGAGCGCGGCATCGACTACGTCTTCGCCAATGCCGGCACCGATTTCGCCCCGCTGATCGAATCGCTCGCCATGAATGCCGACAGCCGACGCAAATTCCCGCGCGTCCTCGTCGTGCCGCACGAGAATGTCGCCATGGCGATGGCGCACGGCTACTACAAGATCGCCGGCAAGCCGGCCGCGGTGATGGTCCACGTCACCGTCGGCACCGGCAACACCGTCAACGGCCTGATGAACGCGGCACGCGATAACATTCCGATCCTGCTCGCCGCCGGCCGCACCCCGATCACCGAGACCGGCCATCACGCCTCGCGCAACCGGCCGATCCACTGGGGCCAGGAAGCGTTCGACCAGGGCGGCATGGTGCGCGAATTCACCAAATGGGACTACGAGCTGCGCTCCGGCCAGCCGGTCGCGGCCATCGTCGACCGCGCGCTGGATATCGCCATGAGCGAGCCGCGCGGACCGGTCTATCTGACGCTGCCCCGCGAAGTTCTGTCGGACGCGGCGGTGCCGCCGCGCCGCGACGAGGAGCGCCCGCTCGGCGCCATCGCCGCGGTGCCGTCGCGCGAGGCGATCGACGCGGCGGCCGATCTGCTCGCCGGCGCCCAGTTCCCGCTCATTCTCACGTCCGCGCTCGGGCGTTCGCCGCAAGCCTTCGCGGCGTTCGCGGCGCTGACGGAAGAATTTGCGCTGCCGGTGGTGCAGGGCGAGCCGAACGATCTCAACCTGCCGTCCAATCATCCGATGCATCTCGGCTACGACGTGAAGGCGCTGCTGCCGCGTGCCGACGTCGTGCTGGTGCTCGATGCCCCGGTGCCGTGGGTGCCGAAGACGGTGACGCCGGGCCGCGACGCCAAAATCATCCACATCTCGCCCGATCCGCTGCAGACCCAATACCCGTTCCGCGACTTCGAGGCGGATCTGCTCATCAGCGGCACCACGCGCGGTGCGTTGCCGCTGTTGCGCGAGAGCCTGCGCACGCGCATGAAGCGCGCCGCCGTCGAGACGCGTCGCCAGGCGATCGCCGCGCTTCGCGAGGAGCTGGTGGCGGCGCGGCGCCGCGCGCTGGAGGCGGCCAGGTCGCGGACGCCGATCTCGACCTCGCACATCGCCGCCTGCCTCAACGAGTTGAAGACCGAGGACGCCATCATCATCAACGAGCTCGGCGTGCCGATCGGCCAGTTGCAGATGACCAAGCAGGGCAGCTACATGGGCAGCCTGCTCGCCGGCGGCCTCGGCTTCGGGCTCGGCGCGGCGCTCGGCGCCAAGCTTGCCGCGCCGTGGCGCGAGGTGATCTCAATCGTCGGCGACGGCTCCTACATGTTCGGCAACCCGCTGCCGTTCCACTATGTCGGCCGCTCCGAGAGCCTGCCGACGCTGACCGTCATCGCCAACAACCAGAGTTGGCACGCGGTGCGCGCCTCGACGCTCGACGTGTTTCCCGGCGGCTATGCGGCTAAGGCCAATTCCATGCCGCTCACCGAGCTCAAGCCGGCGCCCGACTATGAGAAGGTGATCGCGACCTGCGGCGGCGTCGGCGAGAAGGTCACCGAGCCGGGCGCGCTGCCGGCGGCGCTCAAGCGCGCCTTCGACGCGGTGCGCTCCGGCACGCCGGCGCTCGTCAACGTCATCACGCAAGGTCGCGATACCTAGGGAGTGCGCGTGATGCCGATCGAGATCAAGGTGCTGAGCACCACGGCGATGAAGACCGTGTTCGAGGCGCTGGCACCGGCCTTCGAGCGCGCAACCGGCAATCGCCTCGCGGTGACGCTTGGGCCGTCGCTGCGGCTGGAGAAGCAATTGGGCGAAGGCGAGGCCGCCGACATGGCGATCGTATCGGCGTCCGGCGCACGCGACCTGGTCGCCACCGGCAAGATGGCGACCGGCAGCGTCGTCGCCATCGCCACGTCGTCGATCGGCGTCGCGGTGCCGAAAGGCGCACCGCGGCCGGACATCTCCACTGTCGAAGGTTTCAAGCGCGCCATGCTCGCCGCCGGAGCCATCGCCTGCTCGAAACCGGTCGGCGGCGGCCAGAGCGGCGTCCACATCGCCAAGGTCTTCAGCGACCTCGGCATTGCCGACGCCATGCAGGCGAAAGCCAAATACGGCGCCGGCGGCGCCGCGGGCCTCGCCGGCCTCGTTGTGCTGCGCGGCGAAGCCGATATCGGCATCCAGCAGATGGCGGAGCTGATGGCGGTCGACGGCATCGACGTGGTCGGCCCGCTGCCGGCCGCGATTCAGATGATCACGCCCTTCGTCGGCGGCATTCCGGCGAACGCCAGCCACGCCGAAGCGGGCAGGGCGGTCATCGCCTTTCTCACGACGCCCGAGGCCAAGCGCGTGCTGAAGGCGAAGGGTTTGGAGCCGGCGTAACTCCGCATATGGGTTGCGCGCGGCGAAAGTCATCGTGTTGGACGTTGGCTCCGCCCTACGGTGGGTGTCGCTGCGCTCAACCTGCCCTACGCTTTCACCGGGCCCGGTTCAGCACGTCGGTGTTGATGACGTTGATCGGATTGCCGGCCGCATAGGCGACGATCTGGTCGAAAATGTCGATGAACTGCGTTTCGTATTCCTCGCGCGTCACGTAGCCGATGTGCGGCGTGCACACGACGTTGTGCAAGGTGAGCAGCGGATGGCTTGGATCGCGCAACGGTTCGTCTTCATAGACGTCGACGGCGGCCATGCCCGGCCGCCCCCTGCGCAAAGCCTCGACCAGCGCGCCGGGCGCGACCAGCGGCGCGCGGCTGGTATTGACCAGGAGCGCGGTCGGCTTCATGCGGGCGAGGTCGGCCGCGGTGACGATGTGGCGGGTGGCGTCGACCAGCCGCATGTGCAGCGTGATGACGTCGCCTTCGGCGAAGAACGCTTCCTTGCTCGGCGCCGTTGCGTAGCCGTCGGCCCGCGCCTTCTCGAGGCTCGCCGGCCGCGCCCAAATCTGCACTTTCATCCCGAAGGCGCGGCCGAAGCCGGCGACGGCGCCGCCGATGCGGCCGTAGCCATAGATGCCGAGCGTCTTGCCGCGCAGCGTGGTGCCGACGCCCATCTGCCATTTTCCGCCCTGCAGCGCCGCCATCTGCTGCGGTATCTGGCGCACCGCGGCGAGGATCAGCGCCCAGGTCATTTCCGCCGTGGCAAAAGACGGCACGCCCGGATGCTGGCTCGACGACAGGATGATGCCGAGCCGCGTGCAGGCGTCGACGTCGATATGCGGATAGACGCTGCGCTGGCTGATGAGTTTCAGCTTGGGCAGGCGCTCGAGCAGCGGCGCACGTATCTTCGTCCGCTCGCGAATGAGCACCAGCGCCTCGGCGTCGGCGAGCCGCGCGGCGAGCGCGTCGGTGTCCTGGACGTGATCGTTCCAGACGGTGACGTCGTGGCCCTTGAGCTTGGCGAAGCATGGCAGCGTGCGCAGCGTGTCGAAGTAGTCGTCGAGGATGGAAATTTTCATGGGAGGTCAGACGACGGAGGACGAACGACAGGCGACGGATTAGAGCAGAATGCCTGACGGGACAAGCAAGGCACCCGTGCGCTCTTGTCTTCCGTCCTCCGTCGTCTGTCCTCTGTCGTCCGACAAAAGAAAACCGGGCCCTTGCGGGCCCGGTTCAGGTTCGCCGACGTGGGGGCGTCGGCGATACACCTTCCAGAGGGGAACAACTGCGGGCGTTACGATTGCCAATCTGGGAGGATGAGGCAGCCGCTCGCCTGCAGCACGATCACAGTATGCGAGTCGCAGCATGGGCACACAATGCGAAGGGGGGCATGCCAGCCATGCGGTCGTCGCAACAGCACGAACGACGCATAATCGCGGCGTAACGGCGCGATGCGCGCGGCGCATGCAGCGATGCGCAAATTGCGCGTCACGATGTCGCGACGCGGGCGCTCCGTCATGGCGAGAAGCGCAAGCGCCGACGCAATCCAGGCCGCGCCGCCGGCCCTGGATCACTTCGCTTCTCGCGCAACGACGATGCCGAGTTAAAAATTCCAGCGCTGTGCGTTGGCGACGAGGAAATCGCGAAACGCCTGGACGCGCGCCACGGTCTTGAGCTCTTCCGGATAGACGAAATAGGCGTCGAGCGCCTGCGATTCGGCTTCGCCGAACAGTTGCACCAGCCCGCCGTTCTCCTCGACCAGATAGTCCGGCAGCATGGCGATGCCGATGCCGCGTTGACAGGCGCGCAAAATGCCGAGGATGTTGTTGATGACGAGATGCGGCGTGCGCGGGCCCTTGCCGTCGCGGCCGACTTCGATCAGCCAGCGCGAGCGCTGCAGATAGGGCGGCACGTTGCCGCCGAGCACGAGCACGCGGTGATTGTCGAGATCGTCGAAGGCGCGCGGCGTGCCGAAGTGCTTGAGGTATTCCGGCGAGGCGTAGACGTGGAAATGCACCGAGAACAGCTTGCGCTGGATGAGGTCGGGCTGGGTCGGCTGGCGCAGCCGGATGGCGACGTCGGCCTCGCGCATGGCGAGGTCGAGTTCCTCGTCGGTGGTCAAGAGCGTGATGTGGATTTCCGGATAGAGCTCGACGAACTCGCCGAGCCGTGGCGTGAGCCAATGAATGCCGATGCCCGGCGTGGTAGTGACGCGCAGATCGCCGTTCGGCCGCTCGCGGCTGTCGGTCAGCTTGGCGCGCGCCGCTTCGAGCTTCATGAACACGTCGTGAGCGGTGCGGTAGAGCAGCTCGCCCTGCTCGGTCAGGATCAGGCCGCGGGCGTGGCGGTGAAACAGCGAGACCGAAAGCTCCTGTTCGAGCGCGCTCACTTGCCGCGACACCGCCGACTGCGACAGCCCGAGCTGCTCGCCGGCATGCGTAAAGCTGCCGGCCTCGGCGGCGGCATGGAAAACCTTCAGCTTGTCCCAGTCCATGTTATCGGCCGGCGGAGGACGGACGACAGACGACGGAAGAATAGAGATTGCGTCTTTCTTTCATCTGTCGTCCGTCGTCCGTGCTCTGTCCTCTGTTACTCCGCCGCGGCGCGGCGCGCTGCATTTGCGGCGAGGAACCGTTCGGCTTCCAGCGCCGCCATGCAGCCAAGACCCGCGGCAGTCACGGCTTGGCGATAAACCTCGTCGGCGACGTCGCCGGCGGCGAACAGGCCGGGCACCGACGTTGCGGTCGAATGGGGCGCGGTCTTGATGTAGCCGGACGGCTTCATCTCGACCTGTCCGGCGACCAGCTCGGTGGCCGGGGCGTGGCCGATGGCGATGAAGATGCCGTCGACGGCGCGCTCGGTGACGGCGCCGGTCTTCAAATTCTTCAGGTGCGCGTGGGTGACCTTGAGCGGGTTCTCGGCGCCGCGCACGTCGTGCAGCACGCTGTCCCAGACCAGCTCGATCTTCGGATGCTTGAACAGCCGGTCCTGCAGGATCTTCTCGGCGCGCAGACTGTCGCGTCGGTGCACCAAGGTGACTTTGGCGGCAAAATTGGTGAGGAACAGTGCCTCCTCGACCGCCGTGTTGCCGCCGCCGATCACCAGCACTTCCTTGCCGCGATAGAAGAAGCCGTCGCAGGTGGCGCAGGCGGACACGCCATAGCCGCGGAATCTCTGCTCCGACGGCAGGTCGAGCCAGCGCGCCTGGGCGCCGGTGGCGAGGATCAGCGTCTCGGCGACATAGACGTCGCCGGAATCGCATTCGAGACGAAACGGCCGCCGCGACAGGTCGATCTTGCCGACGTGGTCGGCGGCCATCTTGGTGCCGACATGGACGGCCTGCTTCTCCATCTGCTCCATGAGCCAGGGGCCCTGGATCACGTCGGCGAAACCCGGATAGTTCTCGACATCGGTAGTGGTGGTGAGCTGGCCGCCGGCTTGCACGCCCTGAATCAGGACCGGATCGAGCATGGCGCGCGCCGCATAGATCGCCGCCGTATAGCCTGCCGGTCCGGAGCCGACGATCACGACCTTGGCGTGGGTGGTTTTGCTCACCGCCTTAGCTCGTCCGTTGCGGCAGGTGTCGAGGGCTCGAAATCGACCTGCCCGAAGCCCCTTCGTTATGCGGTCTTTGCAGATCGGCCGAACCGCGATTTTGGCGTGTCTCGGCAGGCGCTCAGCCAGCGCATTGGGAATGTAGGGATTTTTCCGAGCTATGCAAGGGACGCGGGGCAGTAATCGGGGGTCGGGGGTCCGGGGGGCGGACATCAGGAGTCAGGGGTCGGGGGTCAGGGGTCAGGCATTGGTCCATGACCCCTGCCTCTCGACTCTCCTGACCCGGTGGCGATTGAACAGCCAGAAGAAGTTGGCGCGCCAGCGCGGACTACGCGCGGCGGCGATGGCAAGCGCCTCGGCATCGGTGTCGATGGCAAGGGGCGGATGACGGACGACAGAGACGAAGGAGTAAAAAGATTGGGACGGAGACCAGACCGAAAACAGAGGAATACTCCTATCCGTCCTTCGTCATCCGAGCTCGAGCGACTTCGGCGGCTTGAAGTGCTGATGTTCGTTCGGCCGCGGATCGAACTGCGCCAGCATGCCGGAACCGAGGCACCTGATCTTCGCCGCGGAATGCGCGGCGAAGCGCGAGCCTTCATACAGCGCGTGCGAGGTGGCGCGGGCGTGGGCATAGACGTGGCGTCGGCCGGCCTTGTTGGAGTGCAGGCGGATCATCTGATGGCAGATCGGACATTCCGCATTGATGGGGTGCAGCCGCTGTCTGCCGAGGAGTTTCAGGAACTCCATGATCCACAAGGGCAGGGTGCGCATGGTCACCTCATCGAGGGCCGGCAATATCGAGGGCCGGCAATATCGAGGGCCGGC
>JASHQO010000248.1 GCA_030039105.1 Xanthobacteraceae bacterium | reverse complement strand
CGTCGCAGACGAAGGATTCCGAGCGCGTCGCCACCCATTTCACCGGACGGCCGATCATTTTGGCGGCAAGCAGCACCAGCGCCACCTCGTTATAGACGGCGGACTTCATGCCAAAGCTGCCGCCGATGTCGCCGCAGACGACGCGGATCTTGTTGTCCGGCACTTTCAGGACGTATTGCGACAGCTCGGTCTGAAAGACGTTGGTCCGCTGCAGCGTCGTATAAATGGTGTAACGCTGCTCGGTCGGCTCGAAGATGCCGATGCAGCCGCGCGGCTCCATGGCTGCCGCGGTGACGCGGTTGATGACGAAGTGATGCTTGACCACATGCGCCGCTTTGGCGAAGGCGGCATCGGTCGCATCCTTGTTTCCTTCGACCTGGACGAAGCCGATATTGCCCGGGCAATCCTCCCAGACCAGCGGCACGCCGGGCTTGACCGCATCGCCGGTCGAGACGACGGCCGGCTGCGCTTCGTAGTCGACGTCGATCAGTTCGGATGCGTCGACCGCCTGGTAATAGGTCTCGGCGACGACGAAGGCGACGTAATCGCCGATCATGCGCACGCGGTCCTCGACCAGCGCCGGATAGCGCGGCCTATAGCCGGGCACGTCGCCGCGGCGCTTGAGGCCGCCAGGCACCGGAAGATCGCCAAAGCCCGCGGCCTTGTAGTCGGCGCCGGTGATCACTGCGAGCACGCCGGGTGTGGCTTTGGCCTTCGTCGTGTCGATCTTGCGGATGCGGGCGTGGGCGTGGGGCGAGCGGAGCACATAACCGAACGCCATGCCGGGAAACACCATGTCGGCGACATAGCGGCCGCCGCCTTGGATTAATCGGGGATCTTCGAAGCGGGGGACCGGCTGGCCGATGGCGAATTCACCCATTGTATCCTCATTCATAGGCATGCCCGGCTTACGGCCGGGCATCGGCAGAAGGCTTACATCGAGTTGCAAGACCCTTCAATCGGGCCCGATTCGGCGCTACTTTATGGTCATGGCCGAGATCGCAAAGACCGAAACATTCGAGGCCGCCCTTAGAGCGCGCGCCGATGCCATGGCGGATGCCTGCACCCGCTGCGGCAAATGCGTCGCAGTTTGTCCGGCGACCGAGGCCGCGGGCCTGAGCGCGCAGGAGCGGCAAAATCCGGTCGAGGTCATCGGCGGCATCATCGATATTCTAAAGAGCGGCGCGGGCAATGACGCGGCGCGCAAATGGGCGAGCGGCTGTCTGCTGTCGGGCGAATGCGTCAAGGCCTGCGACTATGGCGTCAATCCGCGCTTCCTGCTGTACATGGCGCGTATCCAGATGTCGCATGCCAAGGCTGACGCGGCGACCGAGCGGCGCAACGGCGTGGAGGCTTTTCGCAAGGTCGCGGTCGAGGTCAAGCACCTTTCGCAGATCCAGCTCGACGATGCGTTGCTGGCGCGCCTGGGCCAGAGCACCACGCGGCCCCCAGCCAACCCCGCCCCGCAAGCGGAGGCCGGCAGGGAGGAGGCGAAACCCGACTTCGTGTTCTATACCGGCTGCAACGTGCTCAAGACCCCGCACATCGCGCTGCTCGCCCTCGACATCATGGACGCGCTCGGCGCCAGCTATGAGGTGATGGGCGGCCCGACCCATTGCTGCGGCATCAACCAGATGCGGCTCGGCGACGTGGCGACCTCGGGCCGCGTCGGCGAGACCACCATCGACAAGCTGTCGGCCAGCAAGAGCGGCCAGGTGGTGTCGTGGTGCCCGTCGTGCCAGGTGCAATTCACCGAGACGACGCTGCCGACGCTCGAGAAGCTGCGCGGCGCAAAACCGTTCGAGATGACGCCGTTCACTTTATATTTGCACAACCACCTCGATCGGTTGCGGCCGATGCTGCGCGAGCGGGTGCCGATGCGCATCGCGCTGCACCGTCACCCCGGCATCCATGGCGTGGTCGAAGCCGCCGAGGATATTTTGCGCGCCGTGCCCGGCATCGAGATCGTCGACCTGCATCAGCCGGCGGTCGGACTGCAGAGCAACAATATGAAAGTGCTGCCGAACTATCGCCGCGAGCTGGACTTGGCCGAGCTCGAGGCGGCCGAAGCGGCCGGCGTCGACGCGCTGGTTGCGGTCTATCACTCCGATCATCGCGCCCTGTGCGCCCACGAGCGCGACTGGCCGTTCCGCATCCTGAACATGTACGAGATCGTCGGCTCGAGCATGGGCCTGCACCGGGACGACAACTACAAGCGGCTGAAGATCATGCAGGACGCCGACGCCATCCTGGCCGACTGCCAGGATCTGGTGCAGGTTCACGGCCTCGATGCTGCGACCACGCGGGCCGCTATCCAATCCATGCTCGACGAGCAGCCGGCGCCGCTGCGCGGTTAATACGTCGTCGCGGAGCCTGTCATCGGGCCGGCCACTTTGGGCCGGACCCGTTGGCTGCTCGCAATGACGGGCGAGACTCGGCGGCTCAGGCCACCTCCGCCATCGTCGGCAGCCCGTAAGTTACGTTGAAATCGATCTCCGACACCGGGCAGGGCCGCTGGAAGAAGTAACCTTGCAGCGAGGTCACGCCGGCGAGCCGCAACAGCTTGTACTGGTCGTTGGTCTCGACGCCCTCGGCGGTGGTGGCGATGTCGAGGTTTTGCGCCAGTGTCAGCGCCGCCGAGATGATGGCGGCGCATTCGGCGCGCTTGGTCAGGTTCTGCGTGAACGATTTGTCGATCTTGATCCTGTCGAACGGGAACATCGTAAGCTGGCTCAGCGACGAATAGCCGGTGCCGAAATCGTCCAGCGCGATGGCGATGCCGGCGTTCTTGAAGCGGTGCAAAGCGCACAGACATTCCGACGCCGATTCGATCAGCGCCGTCTCGGTGATCTCGATCTCGAGCCGTTCCGGCGGCAGGTGAGCATGGGTCAGCGCCGCCATCACCACGTCGGTCAAGTCCATCTTGCGAAATTGCACGGGTGAAAGATTGACGGCGACCTTGACGTTGCTCGGCCAGCGCGCGGCATCGGCGCATGCGGTGCGCAGCACCCAGGTGCTGATCTGCGCGATCATCCCGGTCTCCTCGGCCAGCGGTATGAAGGCGTCGGGCGCGATCAGCCCCTTGGTCGGGTGGCGCCAGCGGATCAGCCCCTCGGCGCTGCAGATACGGCGCGTCTTGGTGTCGACGATCGGCTGGTAGTGCAGTTCCAGCTCGTTCTGCTGGATGGCGCGGCGCAACTCGTTTTCCAGTGCCAGCCGCGCGTCCGCGGCGGCGCCCATGCCGGGATCGAAAAAGCGATAGGCATTGCGGCCGTCGGATTTGGCGCTGTACAGCGCCATGTCCGCCATCTTGAGCAGGCTGTCGGGATTGGTGCCGTGCTCCGGCGCCAGCGCGATGCCGATGCTGGTGCCGATGTTGACCTCGTTGCCGTCGATGTTGAACGGCTTCGCCACGATGGCGATGATGCGCTCGGCCAGCGCACTCGCCGCCTCGCGCTGGTTGCGCTCGCCGGTCTGAATGACGGCAAACTCGTCGCCGCCGAGCCGGGCCAGCACGTCGGCCTCGCGCAGCAGCCCCTTGAGGCGCGCGGCGGTTTCGCGCAACAGCGCATCGCCCGCGGAGTGGCCGAGCGTGTCGTTGACGTGCTTGAAGCGGTCGAGGTCCAGCAGCAGGACGGTGAACGGGTCGCCCCAGCGGCATTGCCGCGCCGCGGCGTCCTCGATCCGCTGCGCGATCGCGGCGCGGTTGGCGAGGCCGGTGAGCGCGTCGTGGTGCGCCATGAAGGCGATGCGCTGCTCCGACTTCTTGCGCTCGGTGACGTCGTTGATGACGACGATGAGATATTTCGCCTCGCCCTGGATATCGTCGACCACGATGCGGCTGGTCGCATAGATACGCGTGCCTTCCGATGTGTCGACGTCGTATTCCAGATACTTGCCGTCGATGTCGCCGTGCAGCACCTGCCGGTCGATAGCGTCGATGAACTCCGCGGTTTTGGCGGGGTAGAAATCGAACACGGTCTTGCCGGCGAGAACGTCGCTCGGCAGGCCGCGCATGGTCTGGAACGCGCGGTTGACGAGGACGAATTTTCGGGTGCTCGCTTCCTTGACCACCACGGCAACCGGAATGTTGTCGACGATCGAGTCGAGGAACTGCTTGGTCTGTTTCAGCTCCTGCTCGGCGCGGTATTGCTCGGTGATGTCGTCGTGGGTCGCGACCCAGCCGCCGCTCGGCAGCGGCTGGCGCGTGACCCGCACCAGCCTGCCGTTCTGATGCTCATCGATGCGCGTGGTCTTTTGGTCCTGCGCCAGCCCGGAGAGAACATTGAGCTGTTTCTCCAGCGCCGCGGCTACCTTGCCGCCCTTGAGGAGGCCGTGCTTGTAGCGACGACT
>JASHQO010000247.1 GCA_030039105.1 Xanthobacteraceae bacterium | reverse complement strand
GAGGAACAGCGGCCGGCCGTGGGATAGCTGCGTGGTGATGATGGTGAGCCAGCCGGGCCCCTGCCCCGCCGTGAAGTTGGCGATGGTGGTCGGCAACAACAGCAGCGACGAAGCGAAGATCGGCGGGATCACGCCCGAAGTGTTGAGTTTGAGCGGCAGGTGCGAGGACTGGCCCTCGAACATTCGATTGCCGACCTGGCGCTTCGGATACTGGATCAGGAGGCGGCGCTGGGCGCGCTCCATGAACACGATGAAGGTGATGACGGCGACCGCCATCACCAGCACGATCAGGATGCTGCCGGTCGAGATCGCGCCCTGGCGGCCGAGTTCCAGGGTGCCGACAAGGGCCGAGGGCAATTGCGCGACGATGCCCGACATGATGATCAGCGACGTGCCGTTGCCGATGCCGCGCTGAGTGATCTGCTCGCCGAGCCACATCAGGAACATGGTGCCGCCGGTGAGCGTGATCACCGTCGAGATGCGGAAGAACATGCCGGGCGACGCGACCACGGAGCTTGCGCCTTCGAGGCCCACCGCGATGCCGTAGGCCTGGACCGCCGCCAGCAGCACCGTGAGGTAGCGGGTGTACTGGTTGATCATCTTGCGGCCGGCCTCGCCCTCCTTCTTGAGCTGTTCGAGGGTCGGCGACACCGTCGTCATCAGTTGAATGATGATCGAGGCCGAGATATACGGCATGATGTTGAGCGCGAAGATCGCCATGCGGTGGATACCACCGCCGGCGAACATGTTGAACATGCCGAGAATGCCGCTGGATTGCTGCTGAAAGATCTGATCCCAGGCGTTCGGATCGATGCCGGGCAACGGAATGTAGGTGCCGAGCCGGTAGACGAGCAGCGCGCCAAGCGTGAACCAGATGCGCTTCTTGAGCTCTTCGGCCTTGGCCAAGGCGCCGAAGTTGATATTGGCTGCGAGTTGTTCTGCTGCAGAGACCATTATCCCGCTCCGAGCCCCCTCTCCGAGCCCCTCTCCACGTCACGACCGGGCTTGTTCCCGGCCATCCGCGTCTCTAACGAACAGGTAGAAGTCGTGGATGCCCGGCACAAGGTCGGGCACGACGCCTTTAGGCCGCCTGTTCGCTCGCCGCCCGCTTGGGCGCGAGAATTTCTACCGAGCCGCCGACCTTCTCGACCGCCGCGACCGCCGATTTCGACGCCCCGAACACCGCGAGCGTTACCTTCGCCTTGATCTCGCCACCGCCGAGGAGCCGCACGCCATCCTTTTCTCGACGCAGCACGCCGGCCTTCACCAACGCCGCGGCATCGATCCTGGCGGCGGCATCGAGCGTGCCGGCATCGATCGCCGCCTGCAGCTTGCCGAGATTTACCTCATTGAGCTTGCGGGCGAATTTGACGTTCTTGAAGCCGCGCTTGGGCAGGCGCCGATGCAACGGCATCTGGCCGCCTTCAAATCCCTTGATGCGCACGCCGGAACGAGCGGTCTGGCCCTTGCCACCGCGGCCGCCGGTCTTGCCGGTACCGGAGCCGATGCCGCGGCCGATGCGCTTGCGCGCCTTGCGGGCGCCCGGGCGGCCGGAAAGTTCGGAAAGCTTCATGGACTAGTTCTCCACGACTTCGACAAGGTGCCGAACCTTGGCGATCATGCCGCGGGTCTGCGGCGTATCGACCAGCTCGGCGACGCGGCCGATCTTGTTAAGCCGCAGGCCCACCAACGTCGCCCGTTGCCTGCGGTCGCGACGCATCGGGCTGCCGGTCTGCCGGACTTTGACGGTCTTGCCCGCCGGTTTGGCGCTATTCATGGCTTGCTCCTCAAGGCGCGCGATCAATCGGCCGGCGCTTCGCCATCGACGTCGCGGCGGCGCGCTTGCAGCGCCGAAACCTTGACGTTGCGTCGCGCCGCGACCGATCGCGGCGAATCCTGGCGCTTGAGCGCGTCGAACGTGGCGCGCACCACGTTGTATGGATTCGAGGTGCCGATCGACTTCGCCACCACGTCCTGCATGCCGAGCGTTTCGAACACGGCGCGCATCGGGCCGCCGGCGATGATGCCGGTGCCGGGAGGCGCGGCGCGCAGATAGACCTTGCCGGCGCCGTGCCGGCCGGCAACGTCGTGATGGAGCGTGCGGCCTTCGCGCAGCGGCACCCGGGTGAGCGCGCGCTTGGCCGCGTCAGTCGCCTTGCGGATCGCCTCCGGCACTTCGCGTGCCTTGCCGTGGCCGAAGCCGACCCGGCCCTTCTGGTCGCCGACGACGACGAGCGCCGCGAAACCGAAGCGCCGGCCGCCCTTCACCACTTTGGCGACGCGGTTGATATGGACCAGCTTGTCGACGAATTCGCTGTCGCGCTCTTCGTCTCGTCGCCGCTCGCGAGGTTCACGGGCCATATGTGCCTACCTTGTCTTTCAAATCCTACGCTCTGAGACGAGACGCCAGACGACGGACGACAGAAATGTCCGTACCCGGCCGCTTGCGCCCATCTGTCTTCCGTCATCCGTCATCCCGTCCTCAGAAATTAAGCCCGCCTTCGCGTGCTGCTTCCGCGAGCGCCTTGACCCGGCCGTGATAGAGGTAGCCGCCACGGTCGAAGATCACATT
>JASHQO010000018.1 GCA_030039105.1 Xanthobacteraceae bacterium | reverse complement strand
CGGCATCGGGCTCGGTCATGCCGAGGCTCATGACCACGCGGCCGGCAAGAAGATCGCCGAGCCAGCGCTTCTTCTGCGCTTCCGTGCCGTATTCGGCGAAGGTGCGGATTGGGCCGAAATTGCCGAACTGGACCACGTCGGCGCTGCGCGGACACACCGCCGCGACCTGCTCGATGGCAATCACCGCGTCCATCAAGGTGCCGCCCTGGCCGCCGTCGCGCTCCGGCAAGGTGATGCCCAACAGGCCCTGCTTGGCCATGAGCTGCGCCACGTCGTAGGGAAAACCCGGGTCATGGGCGCGCTTGAGCGCGCCCGCGGCAAGACGATCCTGCGCGAAGCGGCGCACGGACTCGGCGAATTGTTTTTGCTCTTCGGTGTAATCGAAGTTCATGCTGCTACTCTTTCAGGCCCCGCACTGTACGGCAGCAGCGGTAAAGTAGGCCATCGACGGGCCGGTGGCGAGAGCCACAGGCCGCACGCCGTTGCATCACGATTTGGGCAAACCCTCAGGCAGCAGCGACGTAGGACCTGGGCTGCCGCTTCCCCTTGATCTGGGTTCGATGCATCACGCGGCGCGCTGCATTATCGAACGGATCGCGCCGGTGCATGGTCGAGCGGTTATCCCAGACGACGAGGTCACCGACCCGCCAGCGATGCGCATAGGCGAATTCCGGCGCGTCGACGAATCGCCACAGCTCGTCGAGCAAAGCGTCCGACTGCGCCGGCGTCAGCCCTTCCACATAAGCGTTGCGGCGGCGGCCGAGATAAAGCGCAGGCTCGCCGCTAACCGGGTGCACGCAGACCGCGGGATGCCAGGCGCCGGGCGCCCTGTGCGGATCGTCGGTCGGCGTCACGCCCTGGCGCACATAGCCGCCGCTGTTGAATGTCCCGTCGTGCTTGATGCGCCGTGACGCAACCTTGGCCTTCAAGTCCGCCGGCAGCGCCTTCCAGACCGCCTGCATGCCGCAGAAATAGGTGTTGCCGCCCGCGGGCGGAATTTCCAGCGCATAGAGCATCGAGGCGTCGGGCGGCACGTCGAGATAGCTCATATCGGTATGCCAGACGGCTTCGCCGGCGCCGAGCGCGCCGATCGGCTCGCCCTTGTCGTTGAGCACGTTGGAGACGACGTAAATATCCGGATAGCCGGGAGGGCTCTGGCGGCCGCGTTCTTGATTGGGTGGCGGGTCGAGCTCGCCGAAACGGCGGCTGAAGGCGAGCAGACCATCGTCGCTCAATGTCTGGCCGCGAAACAGCAGGACTGAGTGGCGATTCCAGGCCCGCTCGATCTGCGCGAACGCGTCGGCGCTCAGCGATCCGAGATCGACATTTGCCACTTCCGCCCCGACCGCCGCAGTGAGTGGTGTGACCGTCAGGGACATGGCGCTTCTCCGGCTTTTGTTGAAGACGAATGTCGACTTGCTCTGAATTTTACGTGACCGGCGCAGTGCCGACAATGAGTACCTTGCGGCGAGAAATGATCTTGCACAACGGTATCCGCGTCGCGATCAAAACGTCTCGCGGGCTTCGCATCACGAGCAAAAAATACTGTTTATCTTATCGGTGCTGGACCGCGATGGAGCGCGCAGCTATTGAGGTTCCGCGTTAACTGAATTGCCGGCGCGGGAACAGGAGAGCGCGGTGCGACGACGTGAATTTCTCGCGCTGGGATCGGCGGCAATCGCCGGCCGCGGCCTGGTGCGAAGCGCCTTCGCGCAATCAACCTACCCCGAGCGGCCGATCCGTCTGATCATCCCTTTCCCGCCCGGCGGCGGCTTCGACGCTATCGGCCGGCCGTGGGCCGACAGGATCGAGCCGCTGCTCGGCACCGTCGTGGTCGAGAACGAGGGCGGCGGCGGCAGTTCGCTCGGCGCCGCGACCGTCGCGCATGCGCACGCCGACGGCTACACCCTGCTGCTTGGGGGATCGAGCACGCATATCACCGAGGCGATCCTGAAGGCGCGTCCGCTCTATGATCCGATGCGCGATCTCGATCCGATTTCCAATATCGCGGTCTCGCCCTTCGCGCTGGCGATCAATCCGTCAATTCCGGCGGCGACGCTCCAGGAATTCATCGATTACGATAAAGCGCACCGTGGCACGCTGTCCTACGGGCACGCCGGCGTCGGCTCGCTGAACCACCTCACCGGCGAGCTGTTCAAGTCGCTCGCCGGCCTTCCAGACCTCCTGCAGGTGCCTTACCGCGGCTCCGGACCCGCCACCACCGACGCGCTCGCCGGCCACGTCGCGATGGTGACGCCGGCGGTGACCGGACAATTGATCGAATTTCACCGGACCGGCAAGCTACGCATCCTGGCCGTGACCAGCCCGCAGCGTCTCGTTGCCGCGCCGGACCTGCCCATAGCGGCTGAAACGCTTCCGGACATGATATCGCAACAGTTGATCGGGCTGTTTGCGCCGGCCGGCACGGCGAAGCCGATCATAGACCAGATCGCCGATGCCAACCACGCATTGCTGGGCAATGGCGATTACCAAAAGATGCTCGTCGAGACCGGGTTCAAGCCCGATACCGATTCATCGCCGGAGAAATTTCGTCGCCGCATCGAAGCGGAGATTGCGAAATGGACGCCGGTGGTGCAGACGCTGGGCATTAAGATCGACTGAAGCACGATCCCGAAAAAGTCGGCCCGCGGACTTGATCCGAGGGTGGCAACCGGTTTTTGGAAAAGATCATGCGCAAGCAAAAGGCCGGGGCGGGGTGACGATTCGACCAAAACTCATCCCGCTCCAGGGGCGCTACTCTGTCACGCCGGCCTTCTTGATAATGGCGCCCCATTTCGCTTCTTCACTGGCAATATCGGCAGCGTAAGCGTCCGGCGTGCCCGGCAGCGTTTCGGTGCCGTCGGCCGCGAGGCGGCTTTTGATCTCGGCGTCGGCCAGCGCGTTATTGAGCGCGCCGTTGAGTTTGACGATCACTTCCGCAGGCGTGCCGGCCGGCGCAACGAGACCGTAATGTAGCTCCGCCACGTAGCCGGGAAGCCCCGCCTCCGCTACCGTCGGCAGGTCGGGAAATAGCGACGAGCGCCTGGCGCCGGTCATCGCAATCGCGCGCAAACTTCCGGCGCGCACCTGGCCGACCACACTCGCCATCGGGCAGAACATGAGCGCCACCTGGCCGCCGAGCAGGTCGGTAATCGCAGGCGCGACGCCCTTGTACGGCACGGCGTTGAGCTTGACGTCCGCCATGCTGGCGAACAGCACGGCGGCAAGATGCGTGCTGGTGCCGGTCCCGGTCGAGGCGAAATCGACCTTGCCCGGCTCCTTCTTGGCCAGCGCGATCAGATCCGCGACCGAATGCACCGGCACCGAAGGATTGACCAGCACGAAATTCGGGCTGGTCGCGATCAAGCCGATCGGCGCAAAGTCTTTCTTTGGATCGTAGGCGGCATCGGGATAGAGCGCCGGATTGATGGCCAGCGAGCTGGTGGCGATCAGCAGCGTGTAGCCGTCCGGCGCGCTGCGGGCGACGTCGCGGGTGCCGATGG
>JASHQO010000017.1 GCA_030039105.1 Xanthobacteraceae bacterium | reverse complement strand
GCGAGGCGATTGGCGCCGGTCATCGGCAGGCCGAGCAATTCGGTCGGCAGCCGCAGCACCGCGTCGCCGATCACGCCGCCGAGCCCGCACGGCAGCGGCCAGTGCGCGCTGCGCGGCAGGCAGGAGGCAAACGCCGCGGCCAGCACCGCGCCGCACAGCCACAGCATCACGCGCAGCCGCTCGCGGCTCAGCGGCCGATGGCCGAGCAGCCGATACCCCCAGATTGCGATCGGCAGCAGCAGCACCAATGCGCCGAGGCCGAATAGCTGCATCAGCAGATCGGCGGCGATGGCGCCGGGCAGGCCGAGCAGATTGTGCACCGGCGCGTTGGTGGCGTGGCTCAGCGAGGGGTCCTGCACCGACCAGGTGGCGAGCGCGAGCCCCGCCATCATGGCAAGCGCGAGCAGCGCAATGCCGCCGACCTCGCGCAGCCGCCGCCGCACCATGGCGCCGAGCGCGCCGGACAGGAAGGCCATGCCGTCGAGGCTGCGATCGATCATCGACATCGTGGTGCGCCTCCCTCGTCATCGCGGGGGCCGCGCGCGGGCGGCGCAATGGCGAGCGGCGAATGGGGAAAAGCGCCCATTCGCCGTGCGGCGTCGTCATTGCGAGGAGCGCCGGCGACGAAGCAATCCAGAGTCGGTGCCGCCGGCCGCTGGATTGCTTCGCCTTCGGCTCGCAATGACGATGAAATATCTTGAGACATCATGCTCAACCCAGCACCGCGACGAGGCGATGCAGCGCCTCGGCGGTGATCGCGTTGTTCTGCACCATGGCGACGCGGATATAGTTGGCGCCCGGATTGCTGCCGTCGTTCTGCTCGCGCGCCAGGTATTGGCCCGGCACGACGCGCAGCCCCGCTTCGCGCCACAGCTTCAGCGCCGCCGCTTCGCTGCCGCCCTGCGCCGAGACGTCGAGCCAGAGGAAAAATCCGCCGGCCGGGCGCTTATAGCCATAGCGGTCGCCGACGATCTGGTCGGCGAGATCGAATTTTTCGCGATAGAGCCGCCGGTTCTCCTCGACGTGCTTCTCGTCGCCGTAGGCGGCGATGGCGACGCGCTGCAGCGGCGTCGGCACCATCGGGGCCGCGACATTGCGCAGCTCGAGATAGGCCTGCATGAAGCTCTTGTCGCCGGCGGCGAAGCCCAGCCGCAGGCCCGGCAGGCTCGAGCGCTTCGACAGCGAGTGGAACACCGCGACGTTCTTGAAATCCTTGCCGGCGGCTTCGAGCATGCCGGACGGCGCGTGCTCGCTGTAGATCTCGCAATAGCATTCGTCGGCGAAGATCATGAAGCCATGGCGCCGCGCCAGCGCGGTGAGCCGATGAAGATAATCGCGGCTGGCGACGGCGCCCTGCGGATTGGCCGGCGAGGCGATGTAGAACGCGACGGTGCGCTTGAGCAGCGCGTCGTCGAGCGCGTCGAGGTCCGGCAGGAAGCCGGTCGCGCGCGTGGTCGGCAGATAGACCGGCTCGCAATCGGCGCCGATCGCGCCGGCGGCGTAGGCGGCATAGAACGGATTGGGGATCAGGATCGCGGGCCGGCCGGCGCGCGGCTCGCCCCAGTTCTTCTCGATCCAGTTCTTGGCGGCAAGCGCGGCGAGAAACAGGCCCTCGCGGGTGCCGTTGAGCACCAGCACCTCGCTCGCCGGATCGACCGGGCGCTCGAGGCGGTAGCGGCGGCCGAGCCATTGCGCCACTGCGACGCCGAACTCGTCGAGCCCCTTGTTGGCCGGATAGCGGCCGAACTCGTTGACATGGGCGGCGATGATCGGGCCGACGAACGGCGGAATCGGATGCTGCGGCTCGCCGACCGCGAGGCTGATGGCGGGCTCCCGGCCGGCCGGGAAGCGGTCGATCAGCTCGCGCAGCCGCACGAACGGCGAGCGCGAGCCGGTGGCGCGAACAGGTGTGGAAGAAGTGTCGCGGGTCATCCGATACATCGTCACAGCGGGTCCACCC
The DNA here is from genome assembly GCA_030039105.1 of Xanthobacteraceae bacterium. Taxonomy (GTDB): domain Bacteria; phylum Pseudomonadota; class Alphaproteobacteria; order Rhizobiales; family Xanthobacteraceae; genus BOG-931. Next base: position 780 of record JASHQO010000017.1, on the reverse strand, counting down.
GCGGGAGCGCCTGCATAGCATAGGAGCGGTGAGGTTAAGACCCGTTTAACCATCGGCATGACGCGCTCGCTCGTTCTCGCGATGCGTTTTTTGCATCCGAGGTGTCCGCACCGAAGCCACGAATGTTTTTCGCCTCCAAAGGAAATAAGGGGAGGCGGAGCGCCGACAGGCGCGTCCTGCAGGAGCCGCATCGGCGGATGCGGCGCGCGCCACAGCCGGCTCGCTTGCGCAAACCTGCTGCTTCGGGCGCGCTCGCCTCTCGGCGCTCCACCGCGGCTTTGGCCGAGGGTTCTACGCCCCGGCTTTTCGACCCCAGGCCAGGTTTCCTGGGACTTGGTCCGGCCGGCATGACCCCCGCCTTGTCCTGTCCCAGTCCAGCGGAAGCACCCCGCGCACCGGTCGTAGTGCCGGTGGACATGATGCCTGAAGCCGCCCGGGAGCGGCGTGCAAATCCGCCCGCAGGCACCGCACCCGCTCCGCCCTTCGGTATGCCTCCGGACGGCGTCCCTGTAAGGGAGCGGGATGTGTGTTTGCTACTCAAAGAACATGGCGCGTCAAGGACGCCGGCCCACAAATAGGCGACGGCTTCTGTAAGCGCTTGAAGCACAGAGAATAATTACGGCGCGACGGATCGTGCGCCGGGTCGGATTTTCCGCTTCGCTTGTGCCTTGACGTGCTTCGCGCCGAGAAATGATTCGCTGAAGCGGCTTAACGCATCGCGATAGCGCAACAAACAAGCGCACAAAGCAAGCGTAGCCCGGATGGAGCGCAGCGCAATCC
>JASHQO010000246.1 GCA_030039105.1 Xanthobacteraceae bacterium | reverse complement strand
CCTGCGGCGGCGCGTCGGGCGACGCTTGCGGCGTCGCCGATGGCGGCGACGCGGCGCTGGCGTCCGGATAGCGCGCCTGCATGTCGCGCAGGAAGCCGTCGAGCGTGTCGACGGCGGCAGCGGCGTGGGCGATGGCCGCGAACTCCGAGCCGTTGGTGCCGAGCGGCGCCGAGATCACGTCGAAGGCGTGAGCGTCGGGCGTGCCGGCCATCTTGGCCGCGTATTTCTCGCGCAGCCGGCTGAGCCCCAGCGTGTCCTCGCCGAGCGCATAGCCAAGCTCGGCGCGCAAAACGTCAGAGCGCTCGACGTCGTTCAACGGCGCAAAATCCTTCCAGCGCTCGCCGTAGAAGAGCTCGATCTGCTCGGCGGCCTCGCGCCAGCGCCGCGACGCCCAATAGATGTCGGAGCGCAGCCGGACCGCTTCGCGGCCGTCGACATTGCCGATCACTTCGAGGGCGAGATCGTGGCGGCCCATGTCGGACAGCGCCCGCGCCTCGAGCAGGAGCCGCTGGTTGCGCAATTCGTTGGTCAGATCGGTGCTGCGGGTGGCGCGTAGCACCGCCAGCGCGCGGTCGGCCTTGTGGTTCATCAGATAGATCACCGCGAGCCGCGTCGCCACTTGCGCCCGCGCCGCGCCCTGCAGGCGGTTGTCGACCTGGTATTGCAGCAGATCGGCGGCCTGATCGAGCAGGTCGACCGCGACCAGGCGATCGGCCAGCCGCCGGATCATCTCGTCGCCGCGGCGGCCGATCGGGGTCAGCTCGCGGAAATCGTAGAACAGCGCCAGCGCGTCGATCGGCGGCATGGCGTCGCCCTTGCCGGAGAGGAACAGCGCGTCGAAGGTCGCGGCCGCTTCCTGCTGGATGCGCCGCGTCATGTCGGAATTGGGATGCGCCGCCATGGCGCTGCGCATGACATAGAACGAGTCGCGATAGCGGCCTTCGGCGGTGTAGAGCCGCGCCAGCATCTGCAGCGCCTCGATCTCGGTCTCGTCGCCGCGCCAGATCGTGGTCAACGTCTCGAGCTGGGAAATGACGTTGTCGCGATTGAGATCGCCCATGGCGTAGCGCAGCAAGGTCTCGCGCAATTGCCCCTGCGCCGCGGCGCGGCGGTCCCAGGAATCGGCGGCGGTCTGGTAGGCGGCGAGCGCGTCGTCGTTGCGGCCCATGCCTTCGGCGAGGCGGCCGACCAGCACCGCCATGGCCGGCTCGAGATCGTGCGGCACGCCGATGGTCTCGAAATCGTTGAGCTGATTGGAGGCGCTGGAGAAATCGCCGACTTCGATGTCGGCGCGCATTTCCTCCTTCAGCGCGACCCGCTGCAGCTCGATCGGCAGCGTCGCCACCGCGGCGTCGGCGCTGCGAAAGCCGTCGCGCGCCTGCGACCACTTGCCCTGCCTGGCGTAGGCCAGCGCCCGCCACAGCGCCGCGTCGTGCTGATCGCCGACCGTCGGATCGGACAAATCCTTCAGCGCATCCTCGGGCCGGTTCATCATGATCTCGGCGACCGCGCGCAACACGATGGCCGGACCGTGCTCCGACGCCGAGCGCTCGTCGGCCAGCGCCACGTCGAGCACGCCCTTGGCTTCCGGATACATGTCGCGGGCGACGTAGAAGCGCGCGAGGTCGAGCCGCGGCCCCAGCCGCTTGTTGTCCGGCGCCCCGGCGGCGACGGCGATCAGCTTCGATTGCCGCTCGGTATAGGAGGCCTGCTGGTCGAAACCCCAAAGCTGGGAATCGAACATCGTCGGCCGCAGCCCCGAGCCGCGCAGCAGCGTCTGCAGCGAGGTCGAGAGCGCGAGGCCCGCGGGCCGGCTGACCACGACCTTGTCGGGCGCGAGCTCCACCTTGACGTCGTCGGCGAGCGGCTCGATGGCGACGCCGGCGGCGGAGGCGAGCGCGCGAAATTCGACGAAGTCGCGGGTCTTGAGGAAGCCGCGCGCCGGCGGGAACGCGGTCACCACCATCAGCGCGTCGCCGGCCTCGGAATCGTCGAAGTGGTGCACCCGATGCGGCGCCTCCAACGCGATGGTGACGCTCGACCGGTTCGGTCCAATCAGGTTACGGGTAATTTCGAGGCCGCGCATGGTGTCGATCGCGGAATCGCCGATCTGCACCGTCCACATCGTGCCGTTGCTGTCGACGGTCGACAGATGCGGGTGATCGAGCTTGATGCGAATGATGTCGGCATCGGGCATGCGCGTGAACTCGGCGCCGCGAACGGTGTGGGTACGTTCGTTGTCGAGCGCGCTGAGGTCGATGGCGGCGTGGGAGTCGAGCACGATCCACAGCGTGTCGGCGCGATTGAACACGGCGCCGGCGGTGGCTTTCTTGAACGGAAACGTCAGTTTCAGGTCGGCGCCCTGATGGGCAAGCTCGACCGCGATCCCGTCGTTGCCGTCGGCGGCGCGCGCCAGCGGCGGCGGCGCAACTTTGTCCGGCGCAGCTTTTTCAGGCGCGGCTTGGTCCGACGCGGCTTGTTCCGGCGCGACGTTGGCCGCCGACGTTTGCGGGGCGCGCTGTTCCGGCGTCGCTGGTGTAGCTGGCGCGGCTTGGTCCTGCGCAGCGGCCGCGGTCGCGTTTTGCGCTGCCGCGACCGGCGCAGGTGGCGCGGGCGCCGGCTCGGCTGAGGATGGCGGCGCTGCGGCTGGCGGCAGTTGCGCGTTCTTCGCCTGGATTTCGCTCTTCGGCGCAGTGTCGGCTGGCTTGTCGGTTACCGGCGCAGGCGGCGTCTCCGG
>JASHQO010000245.1 GCA_030039105.1 Xanthobacteraceae bacterium | reverse complement strand
GTTTGCACCTCGAGCAGATTGTCGGTGAGGGTGAACAGCCGAAAACCGGCATTGCGCAGTTTGCGCAGCGCCGCCGGAACCTCCGGGTGCGGCGGCATGGTGGAGAATTTCTCCGTGAGCTCCTTCTTGTCCTTGTCGCTGATTTGGATGCCGCGCGTATCCGCCAGCATTTTCATGACGGCCGAACCGACGTCGGTGAACGGCACGTAGCAGCCAGCTACGGTCAACGCGGCGGAATACATGATCAGGTTCGCGAACCAGAGGCGCATGGCGCTTTTGTCGGCGAATATGCGCCGGAATGTCGGCTCCATCGTTTCAAGATCGAGCAGCGTCTCGTTGACATCGAACACGATCAAGGGAAGACCGGCCATGATATCGGCTCCTGTTTGTTGCACGGGGTCTCAGGTTCCAGCCGCCCCTGTGGTCGGCGACCATCAACCGCCCTTTTATGTCCGCTTGATGTCGCTTTTCCCGAGCATGGCGGACATTCGAAAGACGCTCGACGGCGATCTCGGCGACCGCGACAAGCTGATGGCGACGCTGAAGGCGGTCAGTCTCGCCGACACGCCGCGCGGCCCGGTCAAGTTCGACCACCTCAACAACGCGGTCGGCAACATCTACGTCCGCCGCCTGGGCAAGGACGGCGCCAAACATGGCCTGACGCTGTGGAACAAGACGATCAAGACCTACGACAACGTCAGCCAGTTCTGGACTTGGCCGGAAGGCGAATTTCTGGCCCACCCGGTCTATACCCGCGACTACCCGCCGCTGACCAAGTGCTGAACTCTCCTACGCCGCCCTCGCCCAGAGCTGCGCCGAGGCGCGGCGGGCGCCTTCGGCGAGCGATTGCAGCTTGAGCCAGACGATCTTGGAGTCGACCTGAACGCGGCCGGCGAAGGTGCCAAAGCCGCAATCGACGCCGGCAATGACGTTGTCGCGGCCGACCACATTGGCAAAATTGAGGATGCGATCGGCGACCGCCTCCGGATGCTCCACGGTGTTTACCGTCGAGTCGATCACGCCGGGCACGATCACCTTGCCGGCGGGCAGCTTGATCTCGCGCCAGATTTTCCATTCGTGCTCGTGCCGCCCGTTGGCGGCGGGGAACGACACCGCCAGCGGCTTTGCCGTCAGCACGATGTCGATGATGTCGGCGAGCGGCACGTCGGTGTGATGCGGCGCTACCGTCGAGCCCCAGCACACGTGCATGCGCATGCGCTCGGCCGGAATATCGGCGACCGCGCGATTGAGCGCGGCGACGTTCACCGCGATGATCTTTCGGAATTCGGCGAGAGTCTTGTCGAGATAGACGGTGTGGCGCAGCATCGCGAGGTCGGGACAATCGAGCTGCAGGATGAAGCCGGCATCGACGATCGCCTCATATTCGCGCTTCATCACATCGGCCAGCGCATACACGTAGGCTTCTTCGGACTTGTAGTGCCTGTTCTTGAGATAGCGCGCGATCTGGCCGGGCGACGGCGACGTCATGAACACTTCGGCGGCGTCCGCGCCCTGCATCGCGTCTTTGGATCGGGCGATGTCGGCAAGCGCCGCATCCCAATCCTTCCAGGTGACGGCGCCGGTGCAGGCCGGCCGGTGCTGGAACGGCGAGGCAAAATGAGTGAGCAGTTGCGCCAGTTCGGGGAATTCCGCATCGCCGGTGCCGAGCGGCGGCGTGCTTTCGCCGGCAAAGCCCGAGAGCCGGTCGAGCACGTGAACGGTATAGTCGGTGCGGCCCTGCTCGCCGTCATTGACGATGTCGATGCCGCATTCGATCTGCTTTCGCACCGCCTGCGCGATCGCCTCGCGCACTGCGGCGTTGAGCTCGGCCTTGCGCGCTCCGGGATTGCTCCGTTCGGCGATCAGAAGCTCGACCACCTTGGCGGTGCGCGGCAGGCTGCCGGTATGGGTGGTGAGAATCCGCTTCGTGCTGCGCTTCATGTCGTCCTACTCTCCCGCCCCAACCGTTTTGTTGCAGCGCCGCCGGCGTAAGGCGCGCGGCGCCGGCCCGCGAACCGAATAGCGCTCGCGACGCCGGGCTGCGGGCTGCGGTTCGATCGCTTTATTTCGCCGGCGCCACCAGCGAATAGCGCTCGTCGGCGGCGAGGCATCGGGCTTGCGGAAAACCCAGCTCCTTGCGCACCATGTTGGTGCCGAGCACCAGCGACACCATCTTGTAGAAGGCGTGGCGGCGGCTCATGCCTTCGCGCCCCATGCCGCAATCGGTCGAGATCACCAGCCGCTCCGGCGCAATGTGCTTGAGTGCGGCGCGGATCTGCGCCGCCACCTGGTCCGGCGTCTCCACCTGCAGGACGTGATGGTCGATGACGCCGATGGCGATCTTCTTGCCGCTGATCGTCTTGCCGATCGCCTCCAGATCGATGCCGCCGGAGCTCGACGATTCGAACGTGATCACGTCGGCGTCGACGGTGTTGTAGGTCTCCAGCGCGGGCTTGTAGCTCTGCACCTGCGCGAACATGCGCTGCTGCGAGGGATTGCCCCAGCACGAATGCGCCCACACCTCGGTCTTGCCGCGCAATCCCTTCACCGTGCGATTGAACACCTCGACCATCAATTGCGGCGTGATCACCTTGTCCTGGATATTGCGCACCGCGAGCAGATGGATCTGCGGCTCCTCGATCTGGATCACCGGGCAGCCGGCATCGGCGAGCTCGTGATATTCCGCGTTGAAGGCGTCGGCGATGGCGAACATGCGCTCGGGCACGCTTTTGTAGTAGCGGTCCTGCAGCGCGAAGGCGACGATCTCGGCCGACACCGCGCCGAACTTGACCGGCCGCTCGGTGAAGCGCTGCGCCGCCTTCCACATCGCGGTGTATTGCAGATTGCCGCGCCCGACCGGGCCGCTGATGACCGGCATGACCCGGGACTCGAGATAGTCGTGCAGGATGTGGCCGCGCGGAAACATGATGCCGCCGCGCCCGGCCGGCGTCGCCTCGGGATGCGCCGCGTCCAGGCCGGTCATGTGGTTGGGCGGATAGGCGGTCCAGCTTTGGCCGCCGACATCGTCATCGAAGCGGCAGTCGCCGTCGGTCACGATGTCGAGGCCGGCGAGCTCCTGGTCGCGCAAATAGCAGGCCAGCGCGTCCTCGTATTGCTCGCGGAAGCGGCGGCTGACCATGGCCTCGAGAAAATGCCGGGTGCCGAGATTCTCGGTGTACCAACTCGGCCGCGGCAGCGAGCCGGTGATCGTCGTCGGCAGCATGACGTCCTTGGTTGCCCGAAACATGATGAGCGCCTCCCCAAAATTCCTTGCGAGCGGCAGTTTCGCACGCCGCGCAGCCTTGAGCCTAAAGCATGATCCCGAAAAGTGGAAACCGGTTTTCGGAAAAGATCATGCGCAAGCAAAAGGCTGGAGCGGGATGACGATTCGACCAAAGCTCACCCCGCTCTAGCAAGCGCAAGCGACCGAGAGAGCATGGGCTGCGCGCCGCGCCGACCACCGTTGGGATGCTGCCCGCCGATCGCGCTTCCGCGCGCGGTCGCCGTGATGTTAGTATCGCATCGCAACCAGGGGTTACCCGGTGCGCACATTTAACAGGGAGGGATTAGCATGGCTCGATTTCGAATCGGCGCTGTAGCGCTCGGACTTTCACTCGGAATTCTCGCAAGCCTGCCGGCACGCGCCTGGGATCGCGGCCCGGTCGACGTGCTCGCCGTTTTGCCCGACGTCACGCAGAACGTGAAGAGCAGCGTCGAAGGCCTCACCGTCGGCCCCGACGGCAACATCTACGTGCCGACCTTCGGCTTCAACACCACCGGCGCGCTCACCGGCAACGCCGTGCTGTTCGTCATCAATCCGAACGGCAACCTGGTGCGCAAGGTCACCATCCAGAACTCGAGCCCGCACATGCTCGGCCTCGCCTTCAACCCGGTGTTCGGCAATCTCCTGGTGCTCGACTTCGGCGCCGGCAAGGTTCTGGACGTCAATCCCTTTTCCGGCGAGTCGACCGTGAAGGCCGGCCCGATCGCCAATTCCGGCCTCAACGCGCTGACCTTCGACCACGCCGGCAACGCCTATATCTCGGACTCGTTCAACGGCACGATCTGGAAGCTCACCCACAGCGGCACGCTCACCGCCTGGTCCAGCGGTCCGCTGCTCGGCCCCGGCTCCGGCCTGACGCCGCCGTTCGGCGCCAACGGCGTCGAGTTCAACAACGCGGGAACCACGATGTACGTGGCCGATACCGCGTTTCATCAGATCATCCAGATTCCGGTGAATCCCGACGGCAGCGCCGGCACGCCGTCGATCCTGATCACCGGCATCAACGCGCCGGACGGCATCGCCATCGACGGCCACGACAATATCTGGATCTGCTCCAACCAGGAGGACGAGATCGTCGTCATCGACAAGACCGGCAAGGTGGTCGCCAAGCTCGGCGATTTCCGCGGCATCGACCAGAACGGCATCGCGCAGGGGCTGTTGTTCCCGGCGAGCCTCGCCTTCAGCAAGGACCGGCAGACGCTCTACGTCTCGAACCTGACGCTGTATCTGCCCTATGCCGGCGCCGATCTCGCCGTCGACTCCGCCTATACGCTGCAGGTCAAAGGCTACACGGTGTCGAAGCTGCCGGCGGCGATCCCGCCGTTTCCCGATCAGTTCCACTGAACGCGACCGAAACCGCGTTGCAAGCAAATGGGGGCCGCCGCGTTGCGGCCCCTGACATTCACGGTCCGACGTAGCTGCCGTTGCCGTCGCCGGTGCCGTAGAAGAATTGCGGACGCGGCTCGATGACGGGAGACGGCACGATCGGCCAGGTTGTTGCCTCCGCCGCTGCCGCAGCGCCCGGGTCGGCCTTGGCCGCCACCGCCGGCGGCGTGCCGCGCGCGGGCAGCGAGAACGATTGGGCAGTCCACAGTCCGCTGGCAAAGCCGGTGGCAACGCTCAGCACAATTGCCGCCCAAGGCATCAGGCGACGCAGAGCAGCGCTTGGAACATTGGCGTTGGTCGTGGTCATGGTTCGCTCCGTATCTTGCGGACACCGCATCTTGAAGGACACCGCGCTTGGTACGCCTCGGCGCGCGCGCCGCCTGTGACCCGCGGCACAGCGGACACGCGGTTCCGCGGTAGCGCGACGCCGATCGGACTTGGCGCAATGCCTGCTGCGCAATGCCTGCTATAAGTCCGCCATCGGCGGCGCAGCGGGCGTGCGATGCTTCGCCGGCATGTCCGGCTCAATGGGGAGCAATGATGCAGAAATCGCTTATTCTGGGCCTGTCGCTGTGCGCCGTCGCGCTCGGCGCAAGCGCGCCGTGTCGCGCCCAGGCGCCTGCGGCGAACGACACCGACGAGGCGCGGATCGAAGACATTATTACCGCCAGTCACATGCTGGCCAACGAGGGAATTCTCGACAGCTTCGGCCACATCAGCGCGCGCTCGGTGAAAAATCCCGATCGTTTCTTCATGCCGCGAGCGATGCCGCCGGCGCTGGTGTCCCGCGCCGACATCGTCGAGGTCGGGCTCGACTGCAAGCCGACCGCGCCGGATGCGCCGCGGCTCAACGGCGAACGCTACATCCATTGCGGCGTATACAAGGCGCGCAGCGACGTGCAGTCGGTGATCCACACCCACGATCTCGCGGTCATCCCGTTCGGCCTCGCCGGCATCGCGCTCAAGCCGGTGGTGGCGCAGGCCGGCTTCCTGCCGCCGGAGACGCCGCTGTTCGAAGTCCGCGACGCCAACAAGAACCAGGACAAGCGCGGTATGTTGGTGATCGATGCCGATCTCGGCGCCGCGCTGGCGCAAAAGCTCGGCATGAACCCGGTGATTCTGATGCGCGGCCACGGCGACACCGTAGTCGGCCGTTCGGTGCGCGAAGCCACCGTCCGCACCATCTACACCCATATCGACGCGCAGGCGCAGGCCGCGGCGCTGGCGCTCAGTCCGAACATCACGGCGATGGATGCCGCCGAGCTCGCCAACAACGCGGCGGAGAATTTCGATGCCGACCGGCCCTGGCAGAACTACAAGTCGCGATTGCCGGCGGGGCGCTGAATCGCATTACCGCCTGCTCGCCCGCCCGCGACGCCGCCGCGCTTGCGCATGGCCGGCACGACTGAAACAGTGCCGAAAAAGCCGAAAAAAATCGACGAGGAGGATCATGCCCCGTTTCGCCATCGCAGCTTCTGCCATAACGCGCGCCGCCCTCGCCGGTGCCGCTATCACGCTCGCTGTCTCGTCCCCGGCGCGCGCCGAATATCCCGACCGCACCATCCAGATCGTCGTGCCCTATACGCCCGCCGGCACCGTCGATCTGCTTGCCCGCGCGCTCGGTCCGCGGCTGACCGCCGCCTGGGGCCAGCCGGTGGTGATCCTCAATCGCCCCGGCGCCGGCGGCAGCGTCGGCGCCGAGCAGGTGGCAAAATCCGCGCCCGACGGCTACACGCTCCTGCTCTCGACCAATTCGCCGCTGACCACCAACCTCGCGCTCTATCAAAACCTCGGCTACGACACGCTGCGCGATTTCGATCCGGTCATCCTCGCCGGCGAGAATTCGCTGGTGCTCGCCGCCAACCCGGCCCTGCCGGTGAAAAATCTCAAGGAGCTGATTGCGCTCGCCAAGACCGCACCGGGCAAGCTCAATGCCGCAACGTCGGGCAACGGCTCGACCGGCCATCTGGCGCTGGCGAGCCTCAACAAGCAGGCCGGCATCGCGATCACCCACGTGCCGTACCGCGGCGGCCTGCCGAGCCTGATGGGCGCCATCGCCGGCGAAGTGCCGCTCGTGTTCAGCGACATCGTGCCGGCCATGCCGCAAGTCAGCGCCGGCAAATTGACCGCGCTTGGCCTGACCGGCCTGCGCCGCGCCCATATCGCGCCCGGCATTCCGACCTTCGACGAGCAGGGCCTGAAGGGTTTCAGCATCACCGCCTGGATCGGCGCGGTAGCGCCCAAGGGCACGCCGAGCGACATCGTGCACAAGCTCAACGGCGAGATCGGCCACGCGCTCAAGGATCCGGAATTCGCCGATCAGATCACGAAGATCGGCATCGACCCGCTCGGCGGCACGCCGGAGGAATTTTCCGCGTTCCTGGTCAAGGAAATTCCACGCTGGAAGCAGCTCGCGCAGGACGCGGAAATCAAGGTCGAAGGCGAGCACTGACGGGGCGAAGCGCAGGCGCCTTCACAGCGCTCCTGCTGCGCCGAGGACGCCACCGGCGATCGCCGCAGCGGCCGCAGTGAGCGCTATGACATGAAATATCGTGGCGGCCGCAAAGGCGCGGTCTTTGTCGCGCAGAGCCAAGGCGCGAAGACGATGGTGGAGCAGCGGCTCGACGCCATAGACCATCGTCGCGAAAAGCAGCCAGACGGCGATCATGAGGTCGAGCCACCAGCCGGCGGCCTGCGCCAGCATGGACCACGCGTCGAGCTTCATCAGCATGTAGGCGCCGGACAGGCCCACCAGCAGGATCGATATCCGCGCCTGCGCCGCAAAGCGCCGTTCGAACGCCTCGAATTCCGCGATGGCGCGCGCCGGGTCGGGGATCGACCGCACCCGCGGCAGCACGATCGTCGTCACCGCGGCAACGCCGCCGATCCAATGCACCAGGCCAAGAACGTGGATTGCGCGCGCAATGGCAAAATCGTCGATCACGCGAGCGGCTCCGCAATACCACGCACGCCCGTCAATGCCCCATGCCGGACATGGTCTGGCCGTTATAGATGTCCGGATTCGGCTGCCCTTCGACGCTGAGAATGCCGACCAGCCCGCGCTCGAGACGCGTCAAGGCGTGATCGACCACCGTATAGTTGCCCGGCACCTTGGTCTTGAACTCGGTGATCACCGCGCCGCCCGGCGCCACGCTCACGGTCTGGATGCCTTCGAGCGGCTGCGACAGCACGCCGCCGTAGATATAAACCTTGTCGAAAATCTCGCCGATGACGTGGAACGACGAGGTGAAGTTCGGGCCGCCGACGCCGAAGAACAGCCGCACGGTGTCGCCGACCTTGGCGTGCATCGGATGCAGCTTGGTCAGCGCGCCGACCGAGCCGTTGAACACGAAATATTCCGGACGCTCGTCGAGCAGCTTTTCGACGCTGAACTCGGCGCTGCCGTGCTGGCCGTAGGGGATGTCGGTGTAGATCTCGCCCTGCATGACGTAGAACTCGTGGTCGACCTTGGGCAGGCCGTTCTCGGGCTCGACCAGGATGAGACCATACATGCCGTTGGCGATGTGCTCGGCGACCATCGGCGTGGCGCAGTGATAGACGTA
>JASHQO010000244.1 GCA_030039105.1 Xanthobacteraceae bacterium | reverse complement strand
GACGCTGCGTTATGCCGGCGCCGCCGCGAACGTCCGCGCGATCAGCGCCTCGAGCCGCTCGCCGGCCAGCTTTGCGGACGCGGCGTGGTAGCCGGGCCGGATTGGATTGAAGAACGAGTGGCCGGCGCCGGGGTAGCAAAAAATCTCGATGTTCGGCCGGCGCTCGGCCGCGCGCGTCACCGCGTCGATCTCCGGCTGCGGAATGTGCACGTCCTTCAACCCATAGTGCAGATGCACCGGGCATTTCACGCGGCCGAACTCCGCCTCGTGCTTGGCGATGCCCATGCCGTAGAACGACACCGCGGCGTCGACTCCCGCGCGCGCCGCCGCCACGAACGCCATGCGGCCGCCGGCGCAAAAGCCGAGCGCGAGCACTTTGCCGTTGGTGCAAGATTGTGCGCGCAGCCACGCTGCCGCAGTGCCGATGTCGCGCCCGCCAGCATCGACGTCGAAGGCCGCGAGCCGCGCCCATGCCGCATCGCGGTCGGGCCCCTGGAAGGCAAGCTCGCCCGGATATGGCGAGCGCCAGTACAGATTGGGGATCAGCGCCACAAAACCGCGCCGCGCGAAATCGTCGGCCATGTCGCGATTGTGCTGCCCGGTGCCGAACATCTCGGTGAAGATCATGATGCTCGGCGCACGATCGCGTTCGGGCCGCGCCAGGTAGGCGTCGAAAACACGACTGCCATCCTGCGCCAATGCGACCGTCGCCGTCGTGACCATGGATGATGATCCTCTGCGGCCCGTGACTTTGCCGGCATCTTATCGCAGGCTGCTGCCTGCACACGAGGTCGGTCGGGCAGAGAAGCCATGCAGGGCAAGATTGCGGTCGAGGAGCATTTTCGCATCGAAACGACCCGCGGCAGCGAAGTCCGTTATCCCGGCAGCTACTGGGCCGAGCTTCCGGCCAAGCTGCTCGATATCCACGGCGCGCGGCTTGCCGAGATGGACAAGGCCGGCATCGAGATCGAAGTCATCTCGCTCAACTCCAACGCGGTGCAGGGCATTCCCGATCTCGCCAAGGCCAAGGACGTCGCGCGCAAGGCGAACGACGCGCTGGCCGAAGCGGTGGCGAAGCGGCCGGACCGCTTCGCCGGGCTCGGCGCGTTGCCGATGCAGGAGCCGCAGGCTGCGATCGAGGAGCTCAAGCGCTGCATTCGCGATCTGAAGTTCAAAGGCGTGCTGGTCAATGGCTTCTCGCAAGTCGGCTCGGCCGACACCGCGGTCTATTACGATCAGCCGCAGTACCGGCCGTTCTGGGCCGAGCTGGAGCGGCTTGACGTGCCGTTCTATCTGCATCCGCGCGATCAGTTGCCGAGCCACCGCCGGGCTTACGACGGCCATCCGTGGCTGGTCGGCTCGCCGTGGGGCTTTGCCGACGAGACCGCGATCCACGCCTTGCGGCTGATGGGCTGCGGGCTATTCGACGACTTTCCAAGGCTGCAAATCGTGCTCGGCCATCTCGGCGAGCGCATTCCCTACGACCTGTGGCGGCTCGATCATCGCCTCGGCAAGGTGCCGAACCGGCCGGCGAAGCGCGCCATGGCCGAGTATTTCCGCAACAATTTTCATATCACCACCAGCGGCCATTTCTGCACGCCGTCGCTGTTGCAGGCAATCCTCACCGTCGGCGCCGACCGCGTGTTGTTCGCAGTCGACTATCCGTTCGAGGATCACGTCCAGGGCTGCGCCTGGTTCGACCAGGTCGAGATCGCCGAGGCCGATCGCATCAAGATCGGCCGCAGCAACGCGCTTGCGCTGTTTGGCCTCACCCGATTGCCGCAATCCTGACGATCCGTTCATTTCGCCGACCCGGAACCGCCATCTTGTTTGCGTGTTGTGACCGGGGCGAACAAGAAGCGTCAAGGAGGACTGAAATGCTTCGGACGATGTTTGCGCTTGTCGTTGCCGGTTTGCTGGTCACGGCGGTGTCCGCGACCTCACGGGCCGCGCCGGCGGCGCCATTGCCGGCCGGTGTCACCGCCGCCGGCAACCTGACCAAGGTGTATTACCACCACCGTTGGCACTGCTGGATCGGCCGCTACGGTCGCCGGCATTGCGGCTGGTAACGCTGCCGCGCGCCTGACGCGGAGGAGCTAACGCACGAGTTCGCCGCAGCCGTGCTGTGGCTTTTTCCGGCAAAACGCGTCAATCTGTCGCCGCGCCGATCCGTTCGGCGCGGCGCTTTCGTTTGCGCCACGCTCGATAACAAGCCTGACAACGACAAGCCTTGTTCCGTCGGGAGTGACACCATGGACCTTCTTGCCGACCGCGGCCGCCGCGTTCCGATCGAGGAGCTCAACACCAGCCGGCTTCTTGGCCACGCCCGCAAGCAGGCCCATGAGCGCGGTCTCGACGACCTTCTGGTCGCCGACATCGATTCGCACCACTACGAGAACGAGTGCTTCGACGAGTTTCTCCCTTTCATCGAGAACGACGTGCTGCGCCACCTCGTGCTCGCCGGCCGCGCCAAGGGGCGGCAGGCGCTGACCCCGAGCCAGGTCAGCTTCCAGGACATGGGCGGCCGCATCACCCGCTATCCGCTGCGCTCGTCGGAAAAGACCGCGACCGGCAAAATTCGCGACGTCGAGCTCGGCCGGCGCTGGATGGACGCCATGAGCGTCGACTATTCCTGCCTGTTTCCGACCCTGCTGCTGTCGGTCGGCCTGCATCCATCGACCGAGATGGAGATCGAGCTCTGCTTCTCCTACAACCGCTGGCTCACCGAGCGGGTGCTGCCGGAGGGCCAGGGCCGGCTCTATTCGATGCTGTCGCTGCCGATCTCAGAGCCCGACGAGGCGCTGCGCCAGGTCGAGATGTTCGGCGGCTGCGAGAACGTCACCGGATTCCTGGTGACCTCGGCGCGCACGCTGCCGATCCATCACAACAGCAACATGAAAGTGTTCCGCGCCATCGAGGAGCGCGGACTGGCGCTCGCCTTCCATTCCGCGATCAATATCGGCGAACCGGTGTTCAAGGGCCTGAACCGCTTCGCCGCAGTGCACGCGCTCGGCTTCCCGTTCTTCAACATTTTGCACGTGACCAACTGGGTCACCAACGGCCTCGGCGAGCGCTTTCCGAAGCTGCCGGTGATCTGGATCGAGGGCGGCCTCGCCTGGGTGCCGTTCCTGATGCAGCGGCTCGACCATGAGTTCATGCTGCGCGCGTCGGAATTCCCGCTGTTGAAGAAGAAGCCGTCGGACTACATGCGCGACATGTATTACGCCTCGCAGCCGATGGAGCGCGTCGACATGATCGCGCTCGAATGCACTTTCCGCATGATCAATGCCGAGACCCAACTCATGTACGCGTCCGACTATCCGCACTGGGATTTCGACCTGCCGTCGACGATCTGGGACCTGCCGTTCCTGTCCGAGAAGGCCAAGCACAATATCCTCGGCGGCACCGCGGCGCGGCTGTTCAAGCTGCCGCCGCGCAACGGCAAGCAGAAAGACAATCTCGTCCGCTTCGGCAATCTCGCCGCCTAAGACTTAAGCGCCGGCGTGACCGCATCCTCCGACATCCGGCTCGGCGTCGATATCGGCGGCACGTTCACCGATGTCGCGCTGGAAGTCGGCGATAAGCGCTATACCGCGAAGGGGTTGACCACGCCGCGGGCGCCCGAGGAGGGCGTTCTCGCCATCGTGCGTTCGGTGATCGCCGAGGCCGGCGTCGCGCCCGGCGACGTGCGTCTGATTATTCACGGCACCACGCTCGCCACCAACGCGCTGATCGAGCGCAAAGGCGCCAGGGCCGCGCTGCTGACCACCGAGGGCTTTCGCGATGTCGTTGAAATCCGCCACGAAAACCGTTTCGAGCAATACGACGTCAACATCGACTTGCCGCCGCCGTTGGTGCCGCGGCGACTGCGGTTGCCGATCCGCGAGCGGGTCGATGCGCAAGGGAGCGTGCTGATCCCGCTCGACGACGCCAGCGTGAGCGCCGCCATCGACACGCTCGCGGCGCAACAGGTCGAGGCCGTCGCCGTCGGATTTCTGCACAGCTTCACCAATCCCGATCACGAGCGCCGGGTCGGCGAGGCGCTGGCGAAACGGCTGCCCGATATAGCCGTGACATTATCGTCGGACGTGTCGCCCGAGATGCGCGAATACGAGCGCTTCTCCACCGCCTGCGCCAACGCCTATCTGCAGCCGCTGATCGGCAGCTACGTGCAAAAGCTCGAGCGCGAGCTCGCCCGCGCCGGCTTCCGCTGCCCGATGCTGCTGATGACCTCGGGCGGCGGCATCGCCACAACCGACACCGCGATCCGCTTTCCGGTGCGGCTCGTCGAATCCGGCCCGGCCGGCGGCGCCATCTTCGCCGCCTGCATCGCCCGCCAGCACGGCCTCGATCGCGTCGTGTCGTTCGACATGGGCGGCACCACGGCGAAAATCTGCTTCATCGACCGTGCGCAGCCGCAGACCGCGCGGCTGTTCGAAGTGGCGCGCATCTACCGCTTCGCCAGGGGCTCGGGCCTGCCGCTGCGCATCCCGGTCATCGAGATGGTGGAGATCGGCGCCGGCGGCGGCTCGATCGCCAGCGTCGACGGGCTCGGCCGTATTGCCGTCGGACCGGCCAGTGCCGGCTCCGAGCCCGGGCCGGTCAGTTACGGCCGCGGCGGCAACGAGCCCACGGTGACGGATGCCGACGTGGCGCTCGGCCGCATCGATCCGCAAACGTTTTCCGGCGGCAAGATGCCGCTCGATGCTGCGGCTGCCAAGCGCGCCATCGTCGCGCGGATCGGCGAGGCGCTGAAGCTTGCCGCCGAGCACGCCGCGCTCGGCATCAGCGAGGTGGTCGACGAGAACATGGCCAACGCCGCGCGCGTCCACGGCGTCGAAAGCGGCAAGGATTTGCGCAGCCGCACCCTGATCGCCTTCGGCGGCGCCGCGCCGCTGCATGCCGCGCGGATCGCCGAAAAGCTCGGCATCGGCCGCGTGCTCGTTCCCACCAACGCCGGCGTCGGCTCGGCGGTCGGATTGCTGCGCGCGCCGGTCGCCTACGAAGTGGTGCGCAGCCGGCTGATGCGGCTCGAAAGCTTCGACGCGGCGGCGGCCAATAAGCTCATCGCCGCGATGCGCGCCGAGGCCGCAGCGATCGTGCGCCGCGGCGCGCCCGACGCCAAGCTCGACGAGCGGCGCTCGGCGCTGATGCGCTATCGCGGCCAGGGCCACGAGATCGCGATCGAGCTTCCGGTGCGCGAATTTTCCGCGGGCGATCGTCCGGCGATCAGAAAACTGTTCGAAGACGCCTACGGCCGGCTCTACAGCCGGCACATTCCCGGCGTCGAGATCGAGATTTTGAGCTGGGTGGTCGCGGTCGACGCGCCGGCCGAAGGCGCGCTCGCCGTTGCGGCGCCCACCCAACCCTCGCCCGCAAGCGGGCAAGGGCGTGGTATGCCGCAACCGCGCTCGCGCCGGCCGGTGTTCGATCCGTCGAGCGGCGAATTCTTGGACGTGCCGATTTACTGGCGCGCCGACTTGAAGCCCGGCGCGCGCATCCGCGGTCCCGCCGTGATCGCCGAGGACGATACGTCGACGCTGGTCGGCCCGCTGTTCGACGCGCAAATCGACCGCTTCGGCTATATTGAGCTCACCCGTCGCGAGACCCGACCATGATCGCCCGCTCTAACGCCGCACTCGCCCAAATCCATACCCAGATCATGTGGAACCGCCTGATCGCGGTGGTGGAGGAGCAGGCGCAGACCATGATCCGCACCGCGTTCTCCACCTCGGTGCGCGAGGCCGGCGATCTGTCGGCCGGCGTGTTCGACCGGCAGGGCCGCATGCTGGCGCAGGCCGTGACCGGCACGCCGGGCCACGTCAACGCGATGGCGAACGGCGTCAGATATTTTCTCGACGTCTATCCGGTCGAGGCCATGAAGCCCGGCGACCATTACATCACCAACGATCCGTGGCTGACGTCCGGCCATCTGCACGACATCACCGTGGTGACGCCGAGCTTCTATCGCGGCCAAGCGGTCGGCCTGTTCGCCAACACCATCCACGTGGTCGATATCGGCGGGCTCGGCATGGGGCCGGACGGCCGCCAGGTGTTCGAGGAGGGCGTGGCGATCCCGATCATGCCGCTCGCCCGCGAGGGCCGCATGAACGAGGACCTGTTGCGTCTCGTGCGCGCCAATGTGCGCGAGCCGCTGCAGGTCGAGGGCGACATCTATGCCTGCGCCGCCTGCAACGACGACGGCAGCCGCCGCCTGGTCGAGATGATGGAGGAGTTCGGCATCGCCAATCTCGACCGGCTCGGCGACGCTATTCTCGAAGCCTCGCGCGAGGCGACGCTCGAGCGCATCCGCGCCTTGCCGAAGGGCACCTATCGCAATGCCATGACCATCGACGGCTACGAGAAGCCGCTCGTTCTCGACGCGGCGCTGACCGTCGGCGACGCCGGCATCCATGTCGATTTCGACGGCACCTCGTCGGCATCGGCCTACGGCATCAACGTCGTCTACAACTATTGCCTCGCCTACACCGCGTTCGGCGTCAAATGCCTGGTGGCGCCGGAGGTGCCGAACAATGCCGGCTCGCTGGCGCCGATCACGGTGAGCGCGCCGGAAGGCTCGCTGCTCAACGTCAAGCGGCCGTGGCCGGTAGCGGCGCGCCACACCGTCGGGCAGATGCTGCCCGACGTCGTGTTCGGCTGCCTGCAGAGCGTCATCCCGGGCGGCGTGCCGGCCGAGGGCGCTTCCGCCTTGTGGAATCCGCAAATTTTCGGCGGCGGCTCGCTGGTCGACGAAGTCGCCGACGGCACCGATGCGAGCACTTTGCCGGAATTCTCCACGGTGATCTTCCACTGCGGCGGCTCGGGCGCGCGGCCGAAGAAGGATGGCCTCAGCGCCACCGCGTTTCCGTCCGGGGTGCGCACCATTCCGGTGGAAGCGACCGAGAGCGTCGCGCCGGTGGTGTTCTATCGCCGCGAGTTTCGCGACGGCTCGGGCGGCGCCGGACGATTTCGCGGCGGTCTCGGCCAGGTGATCGAGATCGGCGGCGCCGGCGTCAATCCGGTGGCGCTCTTGTGCAACTTCGAGCGGGTGAAAAACCCGGCGCGCGGCCGCGCCGGCGGCCAGGCTGGCGCCGCCGGCACGGTATCGCTGCGCTCCGGCCGGCCGATCCGGCCAAAGGGCCGG
>JASHQO010000243.1 GCA_030039105.1 Xanthobacteraceae bacterium | reverse complement strand
TCGGCGGCGCGGCCGGCCACCCAGAGCCTGGCCACAGTCGAGATAAGCCATGCCGTGCTGCGCCAAGGTCACGGCCAAGTTCTTGCCGGAGAACCACGGAAAGCGGCGCGAGAACGGCGTCGAGCGCACGTCGGCGACCGCGGTCACGCCGGCGTCGCGCAACAGCGCGATGAACCGCTCGGCAGCAATATTCGAGTGGCCGATGCTGAAAATGTCGAATACCGTCATCCTCTCAGTCTAACGAACATGCCACGCAAATTCATAACTGTGCTGGTCGTCGCCAGTTAACCCTGCCCCGCCGCAGCCACTACAAGATGCGGTGTCGCCACGATGCTTCTGCCGCGGCCGAGGAGGATTTGCCAACTCCGCCGTCAACGGGCGGCGCGCTTTCTCCCTGTTCGCGCCGCCTTAGGCATCCGGCCAGACGCCGCGCGCTGACTTGCCGTTCCACGGCCCGGCCCATTGTCTATCGACCGGACCGGCGTTGGCCGCTAAAAAGGGCCCCGACGGAGCAGCCATGACCAACACAAAACCGCTCGGCGGCGTAATCGCCGCCATCACCACCGCGATCGATGAGAAGGGCGAGCCGGACAGCGCCCGCTCGACGGCCTTCGCCCGCTACCTGCTCGACACCGGCTGCGATGGGCTCAACGTGCTCGGCACCACGGGCGAAGCCACCTCATTCTCGCTCGATCAGCGCCAGCGCGTCATGAGTGCCTACGCGGCAAGCGGGCTGCCGCTGGAGCGGATGATGGTCGGCACCGGCGCCGCCGCACTGGCCGACGCCATCGCGCTGACCAGACACGCTGCCGAACTTGGTTTCGCCGGCGCGCTCGTGCTGCCGCCGTTCTACTACAAAGGCGTGCACGATGACGGCTTGGTCGCCTATATCGACGCGATCGCCAACGCCACGGCGGCGCGGCCGATCCCGATCTATCTCTACCATTTCCCGGCCCAGTCGGGCCTGCCCTGGCATGTGGCGCTGATCCGGCGTCTGCTCGAAAACTTCGGCGAGCGCATCGTCGGCTTGAAGGATTCCTCAGGCGACATGCCGTTCGCCCGCGAGGCAGCGAGCATCTCGTCGCACTTCAAAGTGTTTCCATCGACCGAGGCGGTGCTGCTCGAAGCCCGTTCCGGTGCCTTCGCCGGCTGTATCTCGGCGACCGCCAACCTCAATGCCGATCTGTGCGCCCGCGCCTATCGTTCCGGTGACTCGGCGGCGCTGGCCGAAGCAGTAACGATCCGGAAGCTGTTCGATGGCCGGCCGCTGGTGTCCGGGGTCAAGACGCTCGTCGCTCACATCCACGGGGAGCCGCAATGGGCGCGGATGGCACCGCCGCTGTCGGCATTCCCTGTGGCCGATAAGGCCGCCGTGATCGCCGGCTACGAGGCCGTGCGCGCCAAACGCGTTGCCTAGGAGGAAAAGCCTTACATTGACGGGACCGGCCCATCCCCCTATAAGCGCCGGCCAAGGCATCGAGCATTTGGCTCGCGCTTCCTCATGACAAATTCCGTGCAATAGGTCTCGTCCGATCCGCTATGGCTAATACCAAGTCCGCCAAAAAGGCCACCCGCCAAATCGCCCGCCGCACTGTCGTCAACAAATCGCGGCGGACCCGTGTACGCAGCGCGGTGCGCAAGGTGGAGGAGGCTATTTCGGCCGGCGATCACACCGCGGCCGTCGCCGCCATGGCCGAAGCCGAGCCGGCGCTGATCCGCGCTGCCCGCAAAGGCATCGTGCACCGCAATGCAGCGCGCCGAAAGGTCTCGCGGCTCGCCCATCGCATCGCCAAGCTCGGCAAATAGCCGGCGCGCTTTTTCAGAGCGTCACGCCGTGCGTCGGCGCCGCATCTGATAGCAACAACGCCGCATTACCTACCCGGCGGAATGCCATCAATCCGTTGTACAACCGTCATTAAGCCCTTAGAATCCGTAAGATAGCTATCGGCACGCTTTTACAGCACTTTTCGCGCCGATTTTTGTTTGCTCCGCACCTCCATCCCGAGGGTTACCTGCGCATTTCGGTTAAAATAATCGAAGGACTCTGAACAACTTATCCACATGGGCGCATATCGGGGTTGGAGTCCTGCCCGATTCCGCCGAGTCAAACTTTGTTTGGTCCTTTGTTTGCTCCGGGTGCAATTGGCGCTGTCACGGAATTGCAATCATCTCGTTGAGTCAATGTCTTGCACCGGTCATCTTGCCCCGGTTGCAGCGCGCATAAGCCGAGAAATCCAATATTGACGGCGATTTTTTCTATTGCGAGCGAAAAACTGCGTGCTAGCGTTCACTTCCCTTCGGTTTCGAAGGTCTTCACCAATGGGTTGAGCGGAAACTCACGAAGGAATGGGTGGGGAGAGTTGTGTCCGAATGCGTACGGCTCTGTGGTGTCTATAGTCGGGAATTGTCAACGAGAAAACCCGCTTATGAGTAAGCGGTGAGCCGTAGAGGGAGCGTCTGGCAGCCGCGCAAAGCGTCAGCGGACCGTCAGAAATCAGAGACGAGCCATCGGACTGGGAGCGATGGAGATGGGGGGCATGATGACGACGATCTGCCGAAAAAATCCGACAATGCGCAGCTCCTCGTCCCGAGCCTGCCGCCCTTCCCCCGTCATATTGTGCCCGGGTGCCAAGCCCAGCGGCTGAGGGTTTCCCCGCTGGTGCGCGGTTGCAATCCGCTCGATCCGCGCCTGCTTACGGTACCACCCCCTTCTCGATAGTGCGTTGCGTTTCCCGGTCTCGGGCATGGTGGGCTGTGCGCCGCCTGAGTTGCTCGATTGGACATGAACTCAGACGAAAAGAGCAGGCCCAAAAATAATGACGAGCACCGATCAGGAGCGCTGGCAGCGCGTCAAAGAACAGTTGCGCAAGCAGCTTGGCGAAGATGTGTTCTCGAGTTGGTTCGGCCGAATGGAGCTCGAAGCCGTCGACAGGGGAGCGGTGCGGCTGTCGGTGCCGACGCGCTTCTTGCGGACCTGGATTCAGGCCCATTACAGCGAGCACGTACTGGCCAAGTGGCAGACCGAAGAGCCGGCGGTCACCCGGCTTGAGTTGAGCGTCCGTTCGGCGGCCATTCGCCTGCCCGCCGCCAAACCGAAACTGTCGGAGCCGATGACGCAGTCGCGCGAAATGCGCGAGGCGATGGACGGCGTCGAGACCCGCGCCAGCGTCCCCTTTATGTCGGTGCACGAGGCGTTTGGCGGCTCGCCGCTCGATCCACGACTTACCTTCGAGACCTTCATCGTCGGCCGCACCAACACGCTGGCGCAGGCCGCCGCCAAGCAAGTCGCGAGTTGCCGGCGCGGCGAGCAGCTAATGTTCAATCCGCTCTACATCCATGCCGCGGTCGGCTTGGGCAAGACCCACCTGCTGCAGGCCATCACCTGGGCCGGCAACAGCACCGAGCGCAAGGTGCTGTACCTGACCGCGGAGCGCTTCATGTACGGCTTCGTCTCGGCGCTCAAAACCCAGACAACGCTTGCCTTCAAGGAAGCCGTGCGCGCCATCGACGTGCTGGTGATCGACGATTTGCAGTTCCTGCAAGGCCGTTCGACCCAGGCCGAATTCTGCCACACGCTCAATACGCTGATTGACGCCGGCCGCCAGGTGGTGATTGCCAGCGACCGCCCGCCGGCCGATTTGGAAAGTCTCGACGACCGCGTCCGTTCCCGGCTTGCCGGCGGCTTGGTGGTGGAGATCGGCTCGCTCGGCGAAGAATTGCGGCTTGAAATCCTCAAAAGCCGCATCGCCGCCGCGCGCCTGCATCATCCGGGCTTCGAAGTGCCGACCCCGGTTCTCGCTTTCATTGCCAAGTCGGTCACCCACAACGGCCGGGATTTGGAAGGCGCGGTCAACCGGCTGCTCGCACACAGCAAGCTGACTGGTCAAACGGTGACGCTCGAAATGGCCGAGCGCGAAATGCGCGATCTCATCCGGCCGGCGGAGCCAAAACGGGTTCGCATCGAGGACATCCAGCGTGTCGTCGCTCGCCAATACAACGTCAGCCGCGCCGACCTTTTGTCGTCCAGGCGGACCGCCAACGTCGTGCGGCCACGACAGGTCGCCATGTATCTCGCCAAGATTTTGACGCTGCGCTCGCTGCCCGAGATCGGGCGCCGGTTTGGCGGCCGCGATCACACCACGGTTTTGCATGCCGTACGCAAAATCGAGGCCCTGGCCGGCAACGATACTGCCTTCGCCGAGGAGATCGAGGGGCTCAAGCGACAGTTGCAGGACTGACGGTCCCCCTGGCGGAAACGGTGAAAGGCAGGGAAAAGACTGGGCCGAGGACCCCTCGGCCTTGCACAACGCGGCCCGGCGGGTCACTTTTGTCTTTCCCTGTCATCCGCCTCGTGAACGGATTTCGCGATGAAGATTACGGTTGAGCGTTCCGAATTGCTGAAGTCGTTGGGCCACGTCCACCGGGTGGTTGAGCGCCGCAACACCATTCCGATCCTTGCCAATGTGCTGCTGCGCGCCGACCGCTCCAAGCTCAGCCTTAAGGCCACCGATCTCGACGTCGAGGTGACCGACTCGATCGCCGCCGAGGTCGGGCCCGGCGGCTCGACCACGGTGCCGGCCCACATGTTCTTCGACATCGTGCGCAAGCTGCCGGAAGGCGCACAGATCGTGCTCGAATCCTCCGGCGACCGCGCTGCACTGGCGATCCGCGCCGGCCGCTCGCGGTTCACATTGCAGACGCTGCCGGAGAGCGACTTTCCCGACCTCGCGCCCGGCGAGATGACGCACAAGTTCACGCTCAAGGCCGCCGAGCTCAAGCAATTGATAGACAAAACCCAATTCGCGATTTCGACCGAAGAGACGCGCTATTATCTCAACGGTATTTACCTGCACGCTGCCGGCGCGGCCAAGACACCGATGCTGCGCGCGGTAGCGACTGACGGCCATCGGCTGGCGCAAATGGAAATCGAGTTGCCGGAGGGCGCTGCCGGCATGCCCGGCATCATCATCCCGCGCAAGACCGTCAGCGAAGTGCAGCGCCTGATGGAGGACAACGAGGCCGAGGTCGCCATCGAGCTGTCGTCGGGAAAAATCCGCTTCACCGTTGCCGATGCGGTTTTGACCTCGAAGTTGATCGACGGCACCTTCCCCGACTACGGCCGCGTCATTCCGGCCGGCAACGACAAGGAGCTGGTGGTCGACAAGAAGGAATTCGAGGCCGCGGTCGATCGGGTATCGACGGTGTCGAGCGAGCGTGGCCGCGCCGTTAAGCTGTCGATCTCCGGCGGCAAGCTTTTGCTGTCCGTCACCAATCCGGATTCCGGCAGCGCCAACGAGGAGCTCGAGGTCGAATACGCAGCTGACCCGCTCGATATCGGCTTCAACTCGCGCTACCTGCTCGACATCGCCGCGCAGATCGAGAGCGAGGCTGCGGTGCTCAAACTTGCCGACCCCGGCTCGCCGACGCTCATTCAGGACAAGGACCCACACGGCGCACTCTATGTGCTGATGCCGATGCGGGTTTGACAGCGGTCAGCGATCGGGGATCAGGTATCAAAACCGTTCCTGATCCCCGATTGCTGATCCTGGATGCCTGTTCTTCGTCTGACCCTCACGAACTTCCGCAATTATCATGCCGCGTCTCTCGACGTCGGCGCCAAGACCATCGTGTTGGTGGGGCCCAATGGCGCCGGCAAGACCAATTTGATCGAGGCTATATCGTTCCTTGCGCCGGGCCGAGGGCTACGGCGCGCCAATCTCGATGAGGTGGCGTTCAGCGAGGGCGATGGCTCCTGGGCCGTTGCCGCCGAGATTGAAGGCGCACTGGGGCTTGCCACGCTCGGCACCGGCATCGAGCGCCCGCCCGCAGACGATGCGGCCGCTTTGCGCAAATGCCGGATCGACCGCGAGCCGGTCGGCTCTGCCGCCGCCTTCGCCGATCATCTGCGCGTCGTCTGGCTGGTGCCGGCCATGGATACGCTGTTTGTCGGCGCGCCGTCGGAGCGGCGGCGCTTCATCGACCGGTTGGCGCTTGCGGTCGACGCGGAGCACGGCAGCCGCGTCAACGCGCTGGAGCGCTCACTGCGCTCGCGCAACCGGCTCCTCGAGGATCCGCGCCCGGATCCGCATTGGCTCGACGCAGTCGAGCATGAAACCGCGGAGCTTGCCGTCGCCGTTGCCGGACAACGGGTCGAAACCGTGCGCCGGCTCGATGCCGTGCTGGCAAGCCGCAAGGGGTCGGCGTTTCCGCCGGCCGGGATCGCACTCGACGGTTGGATCGAACACCTGATTCCGGAGCATCCCGCCGTCGAGATCGAAGAGCGCTACCGCGCGGTGCTGCACGATAATCGCGCGCGCGATGCTGCGGCAGGCCGGACCACCGACGGCCCGCATCTGACCGATCTGAAGGTGATCTACGTCGCCAAGGGAATCGCGGCGGCCGAGGCCTCGACCGGTGAGCAGAAAGCCCTGCTCATCGGCCTTGTGCTCGCCCACGCCCGGTTGATCGCCGAGATGACCGGCTGCGCGCCGATCCTGTTGCTCGACGAAGTCGTCGCCCACCTCGATCCGGCGCGGCGCATG
The DNA here is from genome assembly GCA_030039105.1 of Xanthobacteraceae bacterium. Taxonomy (GTDB): domain Bacteria; phylum Pseudomonadota; class Alphaproteobacteria; order Rhizobiales; family Xanthobacteraceae; genus BOG-931. The sequence goes on along the minus strand of JASHQO010000243.1, from coordinate 11,132 downwards.
GCACTGCACGGCGAGTTGGCGCAACTCGGCGCTCAGGTTTGGATGACGGGTGCCGACCCGGCACTCTTTGCCGAAATCGATAACGACGCAACAATGATCGACGTCGCGGCTGGCCGACTGGAACCGCGGTGATTTTGGCCTTAGGCGCGGTTCCACATCCGGTTCCGACCGGTGCGAGTTTTCCAGTCTGTTATGCATGATTGGCAACGTCGGAACCGGACTGCAAGCAACAGCCTTGGTCCTAAAATGTAGACACGCCCAACTTGGGGACCAAGGCCCAACTGCGATGCCGGAACAGGCGGAAGGGAAGATCGTTCGCAATCTCGTCGAAGCGCTTGAGCGCTTGCATGAGGATTTGGATCGCGTGGAGCTGTGGACCGCCGCGCTCAACAGCTTTCAGCACCCGGTTCCCGACTATAGGCCGGGCGACCACTACCTTTTGCGGTCCCAGCAGCCAGACCAGAAACGCACAAGACTGTAGCGCCCAAACCGCTGTCAGCGTCGGATTCGTCGCTGCAAAACGGCACTATTCCGGTTGCTGATTTGGCACCTGCCAAAACGGCACTTTCCGGCACTCGATTCGAGCCCTGAAATCGCCGTGCCGAATCCTTGAAAAATTGCGTTTTAACAATATGTTACCGGTATCCACTTTGTGATGTACCAAGACCGGTTTTCGTGTACAAACGAAAGTCGATTCTTAGGTGTTTTTCGCAAGCGATTCGCACCCCCTACCCGAAGGCTCCTGGCATGGCCGAACCTGCCCGCAAACCCGCCCCCACGGCATCCTCCGATTACGACGCCGAGTCGATCAAAGTGCTCAAAGGTCTCGATGCCGTGCGCAAGCGGCCGGGCATGTATATCGGCGACACCGATGACGGTTCCGGCCTGCACCACATGGTCTATGAGGTGGTGGACAACGCCATCGACGAGGCGTTAGCCGGATTTGCCAAGGAGGTCGTGGTCACGCTGAACCCCGACGGCTCCTGCACCGTGCGCGACGACGGCCGCGGCATCCCGACCGACATCCACAAGGGCGAAGGCGTGTCGGCAGCCGAGGTCATTATGACGCAGCTTCATGCCGGCGGAAAATTCGACCAGAACTCCTACAAGGTGTCCGGCGGCCTGCACGGCGTCGGCGTGTCGGTGGTCAATGCGCTGTCGAGCTGGCTTAAGCTCACCATTTGGCGCGACGGCAAAGCGCACTTCATGGAATTCCACGACGGCGAGGCGGTGGCTCCGCTGGCCGAAGCCGGCGCCGCCTACGACAAGCGCGGCACCGAGGTGGCGTTCCTGCCGTCGCGGCAGACGTTCAGCATGACGGAGTTCGACTTCGCCACGCTGGAACACCGCCTGCGCGAACTCGCGTTTCTCAATTCCGGCGTCACCATCGTGCTGTCCGACAAGCGCCATGCCGTCGAGGAGCGCGAAGAGATGCGCTACGAAGGCGGCGTCGAAGCCTTCGTCAAATATCTCGACCGCAATAAGACGCCGCTCATCCCGCAGCCGATCGTCATCAAGGCGGAGCGCGAGGGCGTCACCGTCGACTGCGCGCTGTGGTGGAACGACGGCTACCACGAGAACGTGCTCTGCTTCACCAACAACATCCCGCAGCGCGACGGCGGCACCCATCTGGCCGGTTTCCGCGGCGCGTTGACGCGCCAGATCACCAGCTATGCCGAGTCCGGCGGCGTCGCCCGCAAGGAGAAGGTGGCGCTGACTGGCGACGACTGCCGCGAAGGTTTGACCGCGGTGCTGTCGGTGAAAGCCGCCGATCCAAAATTCTCATCGCAAACCAAGGACAAGCTCGTCTCCTCGGAAGTCCGCCCGGCGGTCGAAGGCATCGTCAACGACATGCTCAACGCCTGGCTCGAGGAGCATCCGAGCGAGGCCAAGACGGTCGTCGGCAAGGCGATCCAGGCGGCGGCAGCCCGCGAAGCGGCACGCAAGGCGCGCGAAATGACCCGCAAGAGCGCGCTCGGTGTCACCTCGTTGCCCGGGAAACTCGCCGATTGCCAGGAGCGCGATCCGGCCAAGTCCGAGCTGTTCATCGTCGAGGGCGACTCGGCCGGCGGCTCCGCCAAGCAGGGCCGCAACCGCGAATTCCAGGCGGTGCTGCCGTTGCGCGGAAAAATCCTCAATGTCGAACGGGCCCGCATGGACAAGATGCTGTCTTCCGAGCAGATCGGCACCCTGATCACCGCGCTCGGCACCGGTATCGGCACCGACGAGTTCACGATCGACAAGCTGCGCTACCACAAGATCATCATCATGACCGACGCCGACGTCGACGGCGCCCACATCCGCACGCTGCTGCTGACGTTCTTTTATCGCCAGATGCGCGACGTCATCGACCGCGGCTATCTCTACATCGCCCAGCCGCCGCTCTATAAGGTGACGCGCTCCAAGTCCGAGCAATATTTGAAGGACGAGCGCGCGCTGGAAGATTATCTGATCGACGCCGGCCTCGACGGGGCGGTGCTGCGGCTGTCGTCCGGCGAGGAGCGCGCCGGCAACGATCTGCGCAAGCTGGTCGAAGAGGCGCGCACCATCCGCAATCTCCTCAACAATCTGCACAGCCGCTATAATCGCCAGGTGATCGAGCAGGCCGCCATTGCCGGCGTGCTGCACCCCCGCGTCACCAGCGACCCGGCGAGCGCCACGGAAGCGGCTAAATACATCGCCCGACGGCTCGACGCGCTGGCCGAAGAGACCGAACGCGGCTGGATCGGCTCGTTCAGCGAGCACGGCTTCCAGTTCGAGCGCACCGTGCGCGGCGTTAAGGAGGTCGCGGTCATCGACCAGGCGCTGCTCGGCTCTGCCGATGCCCGCAAGCTCGACGAATACGCCGAGTCCCTGCAGCAGATCTATCCGCGGCCGACGCCGCCGGCGATGCTGCGAAGGAAGGACGAAGAGACCGCCATCCACGGCCCGGTGGGCTTGTTCGAAGCCGTCATGGCCGCCGGCCGCAAGGGCATCGCACTGCAGCGCTATAAGGGCCTCGGCGAGATGAACCCGCAGCAATTATGGGAGACGACGCTCGACACCAACGCCCGCTCGATGCTGCAAGTCAGCGTCAAGGAGATCGATGAAGCCAACACCATCTTCGACGAACTGATGGGCGACAAGGTCGAGCCGCGCCGGGTGTTCATCGAAGAGCACGCGCTCACCGCGAGCGTGGACGTGTAACTTGTCATGCCCGCGAGGACGGGCATTCAGCAATCGCCGCTCTATCGGCTTTCGCCGGTGCGCGTTTTCAGAACAAATCAAAATATTCGTTCTGCTCCCAGGCGGTCACCTCGCCCGCGCCGACATCGGCCGCCTCAGCCTTGAAGCGCGCGAACTCGGCTTCTTTCAGATGGGCGTAATAGTCGATGAAGCTGTCGCCGAAGGCCTTGCGGAACATTTCGCTGGCGCGTAACGCCGCCAGTGCTTCGCGGAGATCCTTCGGTAGGGACGGCGCCTTGGTCTCGTACGGCGCGTCGGCCGATGGCCCAGGATTGCGCTTGCCCGCCATGCCGTCAAAGCCTGCATAAATCTGCGACGCCATGTAGAGGTACGGATTAGCCGCTGGCTCGCCGATACGGTTTTCCAGATGCGTCGCGGGATCGCCCGGCTGGCCCATCACGCGCACCATGACGCCGCGGTTGTCGCGGGCCCAGATGGCGCGGTCGGGAGCAAGCGTGTAGGCACGGTAGCGCTTGTAGCCGTTGACGGTCGGCGTCGAGAACGCCGCAGCGGCGTGGGCATGCTCGATCAAGCCGGCAAGGAAGTGCAGCCCGGTGGCGGACAAGCCCTCGCGATCATTGCCGGCGAAAGCGTTGCGGCCGTTTTTGCGTTCGATCAGCGATTGGTGCAGGTGCCAGCCCGAGGAGAACAGGTTTGGCTGCGCCGGCCGGCACATGAAGCTTGCCAGCAACCCGTGGCGGCGCGCGATCTGTTTGGTGGCGGCGCGGAACAGAGTCATGGTGTCGGCGGCGGCGAACCCTGCCTGCGGGCGGAAGGTGAACTCGCACTGGCTCGGGCCGAGCTCGACTTCCACCGAGCGCAGCGGCAGGCCGAGCGCGGCAATGCCGCGGCGGATCGGCTCCAGCGCCGCGTCGATCTGATCGAAGCGGCTCTCGGTGAGATACTGGTAGCCCTGGTTGAGCAGGCTGATCTCCGGCGCGCGCGCCGGCCAAGTGGCGTCCTCGGGAGCGAGCCGGGGGTTTTCCAGCTTGAACAGATGGAACTCGACTTCGAGGCCGGCGAGGTAGTCGAAGCCCGCGGCTTTCAGCTTCGCCAGCGCGTCATGCAAGACCTGCCGGGTCGAGAACGGCACCGGCTTGCCGTTGGTGAAAACGATGTCGCAAAGCAGCCAGCCGGTATTCGGTGCCCCATCGTTCCCGGTCCACGGCAGGACGCGGAACGTCGCCGGGTCCGGCACCATGACGAAATCGGCGGCGCCCTGCATCTCGGCCATGCCGAAGCCGCCGCCGGGGGTGAACACCGGGAACGCGGTCTTGTGCGCGGTGTCCTTGGCGAGGAGCGTCGTGGTCATGGTGACGCCGCTCCGCATCAGAGCAGGCGCGTCCTCGGCGAGCACCGTCTTGCCGCGCAGCACGCCATGCTGGTCGGCGAACGAGAAACGCACCAGTTCGAGTTTCTGCTTCTTGATCGCCTGCGACACCGCCTTGGCGGCGCGCGCCTGCTCGCCAGTCCACAGGCCGTACCGCTCGACGAAGCTTTTCGCGATGGATCGTCGGGCCATTCAGTGCCCGTTGGTCCAGCTTTTGGTCTGTTGCCGGCCCTGGTCGGTGCGCTGCCAATAGCCTTGCCAGTCGCCGGCCGGGCCGATGCCGTCTACGCAGGCCGGCCCGGTGATGCTCGCCGCTTCTGCCGAATCAAGCACCATCATCGGCTTGCCGCCGCTGCCCGCCTGATCGAGCGCCGCGCGCAACAGCCGCCGATAGGCGCTGATCGCCTTGTCCGAAGTGCCGAGGTGCTCCTGGGTACGGTCCTGGATGGCGCCCATCGATTCGCAAGCCCACTGGTCGTGCACGTTGATGTCGGTGCCCATCCCGGTATACGTCGTGTGCTCCTGCTCGTGCGCATCAAAACCATAGTCGTTGCTCTTGTTCTTGCGCGGCACGTAGTTGGGCAACTCATAGAGGTCGAGCCGCTGGCGGCGCATCTCCTCCTTGTTCACCGGCGCGCCGAACGAGGTGAAGATCGCGTACCAGTAGTGCTTCACGTCGTCGATCGGCACGTGCCATTGCGAGATCGTCATCTCGCGGCTCATCGGGATGATGAAGGCGTTTGGGAAAACCAGGTTGGTGACGCGGATGTGCGCTTTCTCATCGGATATCTGACGCAGCGTGATCAGTCGAAAACCGTAATCGGTCGGTTCGATCTCTATGCGTGGCCGCGGAAACTCGCGCATGATCCTGGTCATCGGCAGCTCCGAATCCTTGGAGATGTCGCGGAACATGCGGCCGTAAGCCTTGTTCGGATTCTCGTCCTCGAAGAAACGGTGCAGGAACGAGGTGTGCACCGGATCGATCCCGACTTCGAGCGATTGCAGCCAATTGCAATCGATCATGCCCTTGAAAGCGAAGGTGTGGGTCGACGGCGCGACGAAGCAGTCGAACGCCGGGAACGCCGGCGCCTCGCCCGGGCCCAGATAGGCCCACAGGATGCCGCTCTTCTCCATAACCGGATAGGATTTCTGCTTGATATTGGCGCAGAGATTGCTGGTGTCCGGCTCGGCCGGCGTCTGCAGGCATTGGCCGTTGACGTCGAACAGCCAGCCGTGAAAGGCGCAGCGCAGGCCACCGTCTTCAAGGCGTCCAAATGCGAGATCGGTGCCGCGATGTGGACAATGCCGGCCGATCAACCCGTAGCGGCCTTTGTCGTCCTTGAACGCGACGAGGTCCTCGCCGAGGAGACGCACCGGCTTGGCCGGCCGGTTGCCGGAAAGCTCATCGACCAGCGCCGCCGGCTGCCAATACCGGCGCATCAGCGTGCCGGCAGCGGTGCCAGACGCGGTGCGGGTGATGAGATCGTTCTGTTCGACGCTCAGCATCGCTGAACCTTTTCCGTCGCTCTGAGGTGTGAGCCAACGGCCACTATACGATCAACGTAAGATGACCGGAAGCGAGCGGCGCCGCCAGCTAGCATCAATGGCCGGGCAACACCAAGACCTTTGGGCTTGCCGGCAGCGTCGCGCGCGATAGCACGATGGAGGGAACGTCCGCCCGCTCGACCGGCCATTGCTCCTGGGCGCGGGCGAGAAAGCGGTCGAGCGTGTAGGTGCTGAAGAAATGCATCGGGATGATGAGTTGCGCCTTCAGCGCGGTCAGCACCTCCATCATGCCAGGAAGGTCGAGCGTATAGCCGCCATCGACCGGCGCCAGCACCACGTCGAGGCGGCCGATATCGTTGAGCTGCTGCTGCGTCAGCGTGTGATGCAGGTGGCCGAGATGGCCGATGCACAGGCCGGCGACCTCGAAGACGAAGATCGAGTTGCCGTAGCGCTCGGTGCCGCCGCCTGGGGCACGGATATTGGTCGGCACGTTGCGCACGCGCACGTCGCGATATTTCAGATCCCAGATCGCAGGCTCGGTCTCGCTCGGCCCCCAGCCGCGCAGCACATATTTGATCGCCAGATCGGGATGATCGGTGTAGTGCGTATCGTGCGCATGGTTCATGGTGATGATGTCGGGCAGGACCGGCGGTCGCACATAATCGTTGTAGTCGGTCGCGATCCGCACCAGTTGCGGGCTCTCGATCAGAAACGTGGCGTGGCCGATATAGGTGAGCCGCACCTGGTCGGCGTTGAGCGCGCCGACATCGAACGTCGCGGGAATGAGACGGGGCCGATCGGCGGCGACCAGACCGGGACAGTTTTCCGCGGTTTCGGGCGGCGGCGATGCTTTCGGCGTTTCGGGCGACTGCGCCCGCGCCGATGACGCGGATACTGCCGTTGCCAGCAGGACCGCAACGATGTGGAACAACCGGCTTACGCGACCCATACACGCATCACTCCGTGCGCCCCCAAAGACGAAGTCTGACACGGAATTTCGACGCAAGGCTACCGGCAGCGGAGTCCACGAGCCCAATGAACATTCGCCCCGGCCAAGTATTTGCGATCATATAGATCGGCTGGATCGTCTTTCTCGCCGGCGCAATCCTGCTGTGGCTGTAGACCGATCACGCGCTCAAAGCAAAACCCGCTGGGGAGCGTCGGCACCGGCGCCGCGTGCCGACGCTGCTGCCGTTCCTGTGGCCCGCGCCGATGACCTGGCGCCGTCAGCGTCCCGAGGTGATCACGCCGCGCGCGGTGATGACGACCCACTGGCCGTCCTGGCGCTTGACGCTCTCGACGCGGCCGAGGCCGGGCAGCACGCTGCCGGCGCCAACTTCGAACAGGCCGCCGCTGCGGCTCTCGACCAGGGCGCGGTCGCCGTGAACGTCCTGCACCATCCAGTCCTGGACGATGCGGTCGGTGATCTTCGAATCGCTCGGCGATGCTGGCGTGGCAATCGCGCCGGTGATCTCCGGCTGCGCGTTGATTTTATCGAGCCGGTCGACCGTGTCGGCGATATGCGCGATCTGAGCCGAGGGCGCGGACGCTGCGCGTTCGACGCGATCAAGGCGATCCGAGATGGCGGCGAATTGGGTGTTCGCGTTGCGCGCCGCGCCGTCGAGACTGGACTTCATGGCCGACAGCTCGGCGACCTCCGATTTCAACGCGCGCAGCACGGCGCCTGCATCCGCGGTGCTTGCGGCCGGGGCAATCCCGGGCATCGACCGGCCTATGCCGGAAGCGGTCAGCGATCCGACAAACGAGCCGGCGGCCGCAGCGAGCGCGATCGTTGCCGCGAGCAGCGCGAACCGCGACGAGCGTGGCGACGGTGCCGCGTCGGGTTTTTTCGTTTCCGCTTCTGCTGTTTCGGTGTCGGCAGCTTCGTCGCTCGACGCCGCCGCGGCCTCGTCCGCGCTTAGCGCGGCCGCTTCGTCATCCAGGCCGGCGCCGAGTTTCGGCGACCACACGACCGGAAGATTGCTTTCCGCCGGTTGACCCTCGGGTTTCTTGTCGACGCCGTCGCCCGCGCTGTTTTCCGAGCTCTCAGCCATGTCCGGATCCTCCGCACTGCGGTTGATCCGTCGTTAACCAATTATGGTTAGCAAATGGTTACCGCGGTCATCTTGGCCGCTGTTGCCAGCGCCTAGTCGGCCAAGCCGTTCTCGCCGGCGAGATCCTTGAGCGAGGCTTCCGGCCGCGCGCCCAGATGTTGAATAATCTCAGCCGCAGCCAATGCGCCGAGGCGGCCGCAGGTGCGATCGTCGGCGCCGCGGGCCAGGCCCGACAGGAAGCCGGCCGCGAACAAATCGCCGGCACCTGTGGTATCGACAACACGCTCGACCGGGAAAGCCGCAACCGCTTCGACGCCATCGGGACCGACCACGATGCAGCCTTTCTCGCTGCGCGTGACCACGGCAGCATCGATGTCGCCACGCAGCGCCCTGATCGCGCTGTCGAAGTCGGCGGTCTGATAGAGGCTCTGCAGCTCCGCCTCGTTGGCGAAGATGAGATCGACGGTGTCCGAGCGCATCAATTGCAGGAATTCATCGCGCCAGCGGTCGACGCAGAACGCATCCGACAGTGACAGCGCCACCGTGCGTCCCGATTGATGGGCAATCTTCGCCGCCTTGAGGAACGCGTCCTTGGCGTCCTTGGGATCCCACAAATAGCCTTCGAGGTAGGTGATCGCACTCGCCGCGATCATGTTGTCGTCGATATCGGCGGGGCACAAGTCCTGGGCGGCACCCAGATAGGTGTTCATGGTGCGCTCGCCGTCGGGCGTCACCAGCACATAGCAGCGCCCGGTCGAGGCCCCCTCAGCGGCTGGGGGCGTCGTAAAGGTCACGCCGGCAGCGCGGATATCGTGGCTGAAAGCGCGGCCAAGCCCGTCGTTCTTGACCTTGCCGACGAAGGCGCCGCGCGAACCGAGGCTAGCCACGCCGACGATGGTATTGGCGGCCGAGCCGCCGGAGATTTCGACCGCCGGCCCCATGGCATCGTAGATCGCTTGCGCCCGGGCCTCGTCGATCAGCGCCATGGTGCCCTTGCGCATGCCCTGTTTGAGCAAAAAGTCCTCTTCGGTGCGGGCCAGGACGTCGACAATCGCATTGCCGATGCCAAGGACATCGTAACGGGCTGTGGGCATGAAAGAACTCGCGTTGAATATCCGGCGCGGAAGGCGGCGGCGCACTATAGCGGCCGGCCCTTGCAGGGCAAGGCGGGACCGTGGCATTGGGACGCCGGTTCGACGCGGAGATCGCGGAATGTTGGCTAAAGAATCGGCGTTCAAGCAACTGGTTTTTTCAGGCGTGCAGCCGACCGGCAATCTGCACCTCGGCAACTATCTGGGCGCCATCAAGCGCTTCGTCGAGCTGCAGGACCGTTTTGACTGCGTCTATTGCGTCGTCGACATGCACGCGATCACCGTGTGGCAGGAGCCCACCGAACTGAAGAAAACGATCCGCGAGGTGACCGCGGCGTTCATCGCCTGTGGGATCGATCCCAAGAAACACATCGTGTTCAACCAGAGTCAGGTCGCCGAGCACGCCGAGCTCGCCTGGGTGTTCAATTGCGTCGCCCGCCTCGGCTGGCTCAACCGCATGACACAGTTCAAGGAGAAGGCCGGCAAGGACCGCGAGAACGCGTCGGTCGGCCTCTACGCCTATCCGACTCTGATGGCGGCCGACATTCTGGTCTATCGCGCCACCCACGTCCCGGTCGGCGAAGACCAGAAACAGCACCTCGAACTGTCGCGCGACATCGCGCAGAAATTCAACAACGACTTCGGCGAGTCGATCCGCAGCCACGGTTTCGGCGATGCCTTCTTCCCACTGCCGGAGCCGCTGATCACCGGCGAGGCGACACGGGTGATGTCGCTGCGCGACGGCACCAAGAAAATGTCGAAGTCGGATCCATCCGATCAGTCGCGCATCAATCTCACCGACGACGCCGACACCATCGCGCTGAAGGTGCGGCGCGCCAAGACCGATCCGGAGCCCTTGCCCAGCGAGGAGAAAGGCCTCAGGACGCGGCCCGAAGCCGACAACCTCGTCGGTATCTACGCCGCTCTCGCCGACGCCACGCGCGCCGGCGTCCTCAAGGAATACGGCAACGCGCAATTCTCGACCTTCAAGTCGGCGCTCACCGATCTTGCTGTGGCCAAGCTCGGCCCGATCGGCGCCGAGATGAAGCGACTGATGAACGATCCCGCGGCGATCGATGCGATCCTCGCCGACGGCTCGGCGCGGGCGCGAAAGCTCGCCGGGGGGACCATGAATTCGGTCAAGGATATCGTCGGCTTCGTGCGCTCGTAGCGCTCACTCGACCGCTTTAACGAACGCGCTCGCCTGCTCTTCGATATAGCGCCACAGCCGGTCGGCGATGGGGCCGTGCGGGGTCTCGCGCAGCCGCGCCGCTACGAGATCGCCGACGCCGCCCTTGAGATACTTGCCGGAAATGTCGAGCAAGCGCTTATCGCGCAAATCCTGCTCGACGAGATATTTCGGCATGTGGCCCCAACCCATGCCTTGCAGGATCAATTCGCGCTTCATCAGCTGATCGCTCACCGTCCAGGTGCGTGCGCCTTCGACCAGAAAATAGTCCCGCGGCGGCGAATGCCGCGCGGTGTCGCGGATCACGCATTGCACGTAGTCGCGCATCTGCTCGGGCGTGATCGCACGCGAGATGGGAAAGCGCAGGAAGCCCGGCGCTACCACCGGCACGATCCGCACCGGAAACAGATCGATGAATTCGAAGCGCACGTCGGACTTGTCGATGTGGTGCAGGATGAGATCGGCATCGCCGTCGAACAGGCGCTCCCACGGTCCGGCGATCGCCTCGAAATGCAGATGCAGCCGCGTGCTGGGACAACCATCGAAGAAGCGGCGCAGCAGCGCCAAGGTCTGCGGCAGCGGGCTGATATCGCCGATAACCACGCGCAGCTCATGCTCTTCGCCCATGGCAAGCTGCGCGGCGTGATTTTTCAGCGCGCGCAAGTCGTGAAGAAACACGCGTGTATGCTCGTAGAATGACCGTCCCGCTGCGGTGAGCGCGACCCGGTAGCCGCTGC
>JASHQO010000242.1 GCA_030039105.1 Xanthobacteraceae bacterium | reverse complement strand
AGATGCAGGACGACGACAAGGCGCTGCTCGACGGCCTGCGCCAGGTCGGCTTTCTGCTCGACAACGGCGAGGACGACACCGGCTATTTCCTCAAACTCCTGCGCTACCAGGCCGGCTACTATCTCAACATCGGCGCTTCCGACCTGATCGTCGCGCGCAAGATCAAGCTGAAAGCCGGCGTCGATATTGCCCGCTTGACGCCGCGGCAGGTGCAATTCTCGGATGGCAGCGCGCTCAATGCCGACGTCGTGGTGCTGGCGACCGGCTATAAGCCGCTGCAGGAAGCGCTGCGGGCGATGTTCGGCGACGCCGTCGCCGAGCGCGTCGGGCCGATCTGGGGCATCGGTGCCGACGGCGAGCTCAACGCCATGTACGCGCGCACCGCGCAGGACGGCCTCTACGTCACCGGCGGCGGGCTACCTGGGGCGCGCGCTTATTCGCAATATACCGCAATGCTGATCAAAGCCGCGCTCGAAGGCCTGCTGCCGCCGCGCCGGAAAACAATGCCGGCGCCAAGCGCGGCCGAGTTGCATCACGCGTGAAACGCATCCCGCCGGCCGCCACAAAAAGGAAGAGCCCATGACGCAGCGAGCTTCGCCGAAATTCCGGCGCGTCGTCACCACGCACGATGCCGACGGCAAGGCCGTGGTCTGGATCGACGGCGACGCCAGCAACCACAAATTCCCGAGCGACAAGATTTCCTCGACCTTGATGTGGTCGACCGAGGCCACGCCGACACAAATCTTCGGCGACGCCGACGAAGGCGCGCGCATCCTCGGCAGCTCGCCGCCGGCCGGCGGCAGCCGTTTCACCATGATGGAATTCCAGCCCGGGAACCAAGGCCACCTGCACCGCACCGACACCGTCGATTACGTCATCTGCATTGCCGGCGAGATCGACATGGAGCTCGACGACGCGCGCTGCGTGACGCTGCGCGCCGGCGACGTCGTAATCCAGCGCGGCACCAACCACGCCTGGATCAACCGCGGCAATAAGCCGTGCCGGCTCGCCGTCGTGCTGATCGACGCCACGCCGAAGCGCGAGGGCTCGATTTCGGGCCTGGTCAGCGCGCGGTGATGCGCGTTCTCAATCTACAATAGCGACGGCTGATCGTCGGAGGTCTTCGGCTTGTTCGCCCCGGCCTTCGCTGCCGGCGCGCTCACGGCCGACTCCGCGGATACGACAGGCACCGGCGCAATAAGCGCTTCGGAATCGTTGGCCACGCGATTGACCGCCGTTGACACCGGATAAACCTCCAAGAGCTTTTCGTCCGCCGGCGCGATCAGCGCCGAGGCGGTTTCGGCATCGACGTCGGCGCAGTTGAGCCACATGTCGAACGCCTCCGGCGCCACGAACACCGGCATGCGGTCATGGACCGCCGACAGCATGCGGTTCGCCCGGGTGGTGACGATGGCGGCGGTATCGACCTCCTCGCCATTCGGCCCGGTCCAGGTCTCGTACAGGCCGGCGAAGGCGAGCGGCGGCGCGGTGCCGTCGGCGCCGCGCCTGGCCCGGACGAAATAGGGCTGCCGCGTCGCGCCGGCATTGGCCGCGGCCGGCCATTCGTAAAAACCGTCGGTCGGGATCAGGCAGCGCCGCCGCCGCATGGCGTTGCGGAACGCCGGCTTGTCGAGCACGGATTCGCCGCGTGCGTTGATCAAAAGCGCAAAGCCCTTCGGGTCCTTCACCCAAGCCGGTATCAGGCCCCAGCGCATGAGCGCGAACGAGCGCCTACCGTCGGCGAGCCGCACGATCGGAATAGGCTGCGTCGGCGCCACGTTGTAGCGCGGCGGGAAATTCGGCTGCTCGACGTAGCCGAACAAGGCCCGGATCGCGTCCGGCGTCGAGATGATGACATAGCGTCCGCACATGGTCTAAGAACCTCGAACCGAATGTAGTACCCGATCGAAGCGAATCCAGGGCGCCTTTTCGCCGCCGACACTAACCGAAATCCCACGGGTCTGAATGAACAACGACGAGCGATCGCGCACTTATCCAACGCGGCCTTATCTCGCGGTCAGTGCCGCCATCTTCCGCGACGGCAAGGTTTTGATCGTGCGCCGGGCGCGGCCGCCGGCCCACGGCCTTTATACGCTGCCCGGCGGCGGCGTCGAGCTTGGCGAGACCCTGGAGGAAGCCGTCATCCGCGAGATCAAGGAGGAGACGAACCTCGACGTCGAGCCGGTGGCGCTTGCCGGCTATCGCCAAGCCATCACCCGCGATGCTGCCGGCGGCGTCGAGCGGCATTTCGTCATTTTGCCATTCGCGGCGCGCTGGCTTTCGGGCGAGCTTTCGCTCAACGAGGAATTAGGCGAGGCGCATTGGCTCGATCCGTCGGCGCTGGCGAAGCTCGAGACCACCGAGGGACTGGCGCTCATCGTCAAAGCGGCCGCCGACCGGATCGCCACCGCGGCGCGATGAGCGACCGGCGTTCGACGCGCATGACTACGCTCCTCTCGACGCTGACATGGACCGAACGAGGACTTGGCCATGAAGTTCCATTCAACCGGCAGGCAGGCGGCGCAAAGAACCGGTTCGATGAACGCGGCGAGATTTTGCACCTTGCCGGCGCCGCCTTTGTGGTGCTTGCTGGACGCTGCGTCCGGTTTTTGAGTTGGTGCCGACCGCCGATGCTTCGCCCGTTGACCGCACGACCGTTCACCGCGCTGCTTGCCTTGGGCCTTCTTCCAGCGCCGGCCAGCGCGCAATTTTTCCAATTCGGGCAGCCATACCAACAGCAGCAACCGTACCAGCAGCAATTTCCGCAACAGCAGCAGCCGCGCCCGCAGCCGGCGCCGCAGCAGCCCCGTCCGCCGCAAGCGCCTGGCCAGCCGCAAGCAGCGCCGCAGGCGCCAGTGCCGCCGCAGGTCGTGTCGGCGCCCTACGACCGCGACCTTTACCGGCTCTCCGAGATCCTCGGCGCGCTGCATTTCCTGCGCGGCATTTGCGCCGGCAACGAAGGCCAGAAATGGCGCACCGAGGCGCAGGCGCTGATCGACGCCGAAGCGCCCGCCGGCGACCGCCACGACCAGATGGTGGCAAGCTTCAACCGCGGCTATCGCGGCTTCCAGCAGAGCTACCGCTCCTGCACGCCGGCGGCGATGGTCGTCACCCGCCGCTATCTGGAAGAGGGCGCCGGGATCGCCCGCGAGATTACCGCCCGCTACGCCAATTAACCGTGAAAATCCCCGCATCGCAGCCATTAACCCTGCCTTTAGGTTCGGTCTAGGTCCCCCAAATCCCATGCTAGTTTGGCCGCGGACAGGGACGTCGCCGGGCTGAGGCGTGAGCAAACAACGATGACCGCGACACAGAATTCGGAAGCGCGCGAAGCGGTGCCCGAGCACGAGCAAAAACGCATCGCGCTCGGTTTTCTGCACGACGCCTGGGTCGAAGCGCTGCATGACGGCATCGACGGCGACTGCCTGGCGCAGACCGCGTTGTTTTTGGCGCTCGCCGAATTGACCAACACCTACGGCGAAGAAGCCGCGGCGCGCTACGCGGAGAATTTGGGCGCGCGCATCCGCAACGGCGAATTTTCAGTTCAGATGTCGCGGCAGTAGCCGCTCTCGTCAGATGTCGCGGCAGTAGCCGCTCTCGCCTGCGTTGCAGCGGAACGTAACGTCAGCTCTCACGCGCCGCCATGTTGCCGAAAATTTGAGCCTTGCGGTTCATCTGCCCGCAAATCCGCCAGCCGATGCTGCGCCCGGCCCTTGGGTGTAGCTAGTCTGAGCGGCCCGGGGGGCTTACGAGGGGAGGCTCCGGCCTTAAATGGCCGGGCCTCTTTTTTGTTATGGCACCGTCTTTTTCTTTTATGGCGCCCCGCTCTCCAGCGCCGCCGGCAAAGGCACCAAAAATTACGACCGATTGATTGCCGAAATCCGGGTCTAACAATTCGCCCGCACAGTGCCGGCCGCCGGCGATCGGAGGCTGCGCCCACGCGCATTGGATGCTCGTATCGGCGCCGCCAATGCCCCGGGCCAGCCATCGCAAAGCGCGGTCCGAGGAACGCGCCGAATTCACGTAAAAAATTGCTCGATCGGACCAGCCGACCGCTTCGTTGCGGCAGGGCCGACGCCCACCCCGCGCAAGACGGAAAGTGCCTGACCCGCTTGGCGCTTGCGCCACCTGCGGATAACGTTCGTCGACGATCACGGGACACGAGCCGGCGGGGAGGAATGGCGTGGCGGAATCAGAAGCGTTCGACTTCATCGTCGTAGGTGCCGGCAGCGCCGGCTGCGTGCTCGCCAATCGGCTGACCGCGTCGGGCAGGTACCGCGTGCTGCTGCTCGAGGCGGGTCCCAACAACTGGCACCCGTGGCTGCACATTCCGCTCGGCTTCGGCCGGCTGTTCACCGACCGCCGCTACAACTGGTGCTACGCCACCGAGCCGCAGCCGGAGTGCCACAACCGCCAGGTCATCGCGCCGCGCGGCAAGGTGCTCGGCGGGTCGAGCTCGATCAACGGCCTGATCTATATCCGCGGCCAGGCCGAGGACTTCAATCATTGGCGCCAGCTCGGCAATGCCGGCTGGAGCTTTGACGACGTCCTGCCCTATTTCCGCAAGGCCGAGGACAACGAGCGCGGCGCCGACGACTTCCACGGCGCAGGCGGCCTGCTCGCGGTGTCCGACCTGCGCGACCGCCATCCGCTCACCGTCGCCTATGTCGAGGCGGCGGTGCAGTGCGGCTATCCGCGCAACGATGACTTCAACGGCGCCACGCAGGAAGGCGCCGGCTTCTATCAGACCACCATGCGGGATGGGATACGCGCCTCGACCGCCGCGGGCTACCTCAAGCAGGCGCGCCGCCGCCCCAATCTCGAGGTGGTGTCGCGGGCGCTTGCCACGCGCGTCCGCTTCGACGGCCGGCGTGCCACCGGCATCGACTATCTCGTCGGCAACGACAAGCGCAGCGCCCGCGCCAATGTCGAGGTGATCGTCGCCTCGGGCGCTTTCAATTCGCCGCAGCTATTGCAGCTATCCGGTGTCGGCCCGGCGGCGCTGTTGAAATCCCACGGTATCGACGTGGTCGCCGACGCGCCCGGCGTCGGCGCCGGTCTCAACGACCATATTTCCGGGCGCATTATCCTGCGCTGCAAGGACACGCTCACGCTCAACGATGCGGTGCGCAACTGGGCCGGCAAGCTCTGGCACGGCTCGCACTATCTGCTCACGCGCCGCGGCTATCTCGCTATTCCGGCGGTGTCGTCGGCGTGTTTCCTGCGCGCGCTGCCGACGTCGGCAACGCCGGACTCGCAATGCTCGATCTCGCTGTTCTCGGCGCAGACCATCGGCGGCGAGCTGCATCCGTTTCCCGGCGTCACCGGCAATTGCGTGCTGCTGCGGCCGGAGAGCCGCGGCTACGTGCGCATCAAATCCGCCGATCCGCGCCAGGCGCCGGCGATCAATCCGAATTATCTGTCGACCCAGAAGGATCGCGACACCATCGTGGCCGGCGTCTCGGCCATGCGCCGCATCTTCCAGGCGCCCGCCATGGCGCGCTACATCGCCGAAGAGATTGAGCCCGGCGCGCAGTGCGACAACGACGCCGACTTGCTCGATTTCATCCGCGAGCGCGGCTCCACCACCTATCATCCCGTCGGCACCTGCCGCATGGGCCAGGACGACAAGGCAGTGGTCGACGAGCGGCTGCGCATGCGCGGTTTTGCCGGCCTGCGCGTGGTCGACGCCTCGATCATGCCGGCGGTGGTGTCCGGCAACACCAACGCCGCCACCATCATGATCGGCGAGAAGGGCGCCGACATGATCCTCGAGGACGCCAAGGCCGCCGTCACACCCACCGCGCGCGCGGCGTGATGTAGCAGGCGTCCGGCTTTTGCTTCACGCCACGGTTGGCTAGCTTTCCCGATTGAGCGCCCTGACGGCGCGTCATCAGGAATACATTTGCCATGCAATACCATCGTCGACATATCTTGCGCCTGGCGGCTTCGGCTCTGACGCTGCCGGCCGTCGTGCGGACGGCCTCGGCCGAGAGTTTTCCGTCGCGACCGATCACCATCTACGTGCCGTTCGCGCCGGGCGCTTTGAACGACATCGTCGCACGCCTGCTCAGCGACGGGATGGGCAAGGCGCTCGGTCAGCCGGTCATCGTCGAGAACCTCGCCGGAGCCGACGGCACCATCGCCACCAGCCGCGTCGCCCACACGGCACCCGACGGCTACACGCTGATCGTCGGCAATTGGAACACCCAGGTCGCCAACGGGCTGATCTATGCCCAGCAATACGACATCGTGAAGGATTTCGAGCCGGTCATGCTGCTGCCGGCGGCACCGATGGTGCTGGTCGCCAAGAAAGCAACGCCGGCAACCGACCTCAAGGCCTTCATCGCCTGGCTCAAGGCCAATCCCGACAAGGCGTCGGTGGGCACCGCCGGCGTCGGCAGCCCGCCGCACATGCTGGCGTTGTTGTTCCGCAAGCAGACCGGGACCCAATTCGGTCTCATTCCCTACCGCGGCGCCGGGCCGGCAATGCAGGACGTCGTAGCCGGGCAGATCGACGCCACCTTCATCACGGTCGCCCCTGCGCTGCCGCAGATTGCTGCCGGCAGCATCAAGGCATTCGGCCTCACCGCGCAACAACGCGTGGCGGCGGCGCCGGACATTCCGACAATGGCGGAAGCCGGTCTGCCCAACTTTTATTTCTCGTATTGGTCGGGGCTGTTCGCGCCGCACGGTACGCCGGCGGAGATCGTCCGCGCCATCGGCGCTGCCGCCGTAGCCGCGATGAACGCCGCCGCGATTCGGCAGAAGCTCGACGCCCAGGCCTTCGAGACGCCGCCGCCCGACCGGCAGACGGCGCAGGCGCTGGCGCAGTTGCAACGCGATGAGATCGCGAAGTGGTGGCCGATCATCAAAGAAGCCGGCATCAAGGCCGAGTAGCGCTTCCCGATCGGCACTCTTCAGGACTTATCCATCGCGTTGTCGGCGACCAGCTCGGCGCCGTTGACGTAGCTGGCCGCGTCCGAGACGGCGAAGACGATGAGATTGGCGATTTCTTCCGGCTTGCCCCAGCGGGTGTCGCGGGTGCCCTGATTGGTCGACCACTGCGCGCGCTCGCGTTCGGCGTCCTCGGCGCTGAGCTTGCGCTTGGCCATCTCGCGCTCCCACTTGGCGAAGCGCTCAGGGGTGTGGATGAAGCCGGGGATCACGCAATTGACGCGGATGTTATGCGGCGCGAGCTCGTTGGCGAGCACCTTCGAGAAGCGAATTTCGGCCGATTTTGCCGGTCCGGTGCAGGACGACAAAAACGGCGGATTGAGCGTCATGATCCCGGTCTCGCCGCTGACATTGACGATGCGGCCGCCGCCTTGGGCGATCATCAGCGGCACGATGCGCTGGCAGACGCGGAACTGGGCGAAGAAATTGATCGCCATGCCTTCGACCAGTTCCTCGTCGGTGACTTCGAGAAACGGCTTGTAGGTGCCGGTGCCGGCATTGTTGACCAGGATGTCGATACGGCCGAGCTTTTCGGCGACCAGGCGCGGGATAGCGGCGATCTGCTCGACCTTGGTGACGTCGAGTGGATGGGTCTCGATCTTCACCTGGGTGGTCTGCATGACGTCGCGCGCCGCTTCGGCCAGCGCCGTCTCGCGGCGCGCGCAGATCAGGACTTTGACGCCCTCCCGCGCCAGCGCGCGCGCCGTTTCGAGCCCGATGCCTTTGCTGCCGCCGGTGACCAGCGCCGTCTTGCCTGCGAGTCCGAGGTCCATTGTCGTCCCGGCCGTTTCCAATCCCGTGCGATCTTGGCAAGGTGCCGGTGCGCGGGCAAGGCGTCAGGCGCAGGCCCTGGCGAAAGCCGTCGTTCGTCCCGATTTTCCGTTGGCGACGAATCCGGCGCATCGGCAATGCTTGAGTGAGATTTGCGGCTGCTCTAGGTTCCGGAGCATATTTCGAAGGTTTTGACATGAAGGCTGCCCTGCTTCCGGGCCGTGGCGTGGTCAAAGTTGCCGGCGACGGCGCGCGCAACTTCCTGCACGGCCTGGTCACCGCCGACATGCTTGCGCTGGCGCCGGGGACGGCGCGGTTCTGCGCGCTGCTGACGCCGCAGGGAAAGATCATCGCCGATTTCATCGTCGCCGAAGCGCAGGCCAAGGATGGCGGAGGGTTCTTCCTCGACGTGGAGCGGACGCTCGGTGCGCCCTTGGTTGCGAAATTGAATATGTACAAACTGCGCGCAAAGGTGATCGTCGAGGACCTGTCGGAGGTGCTTGGCGTGCTCGCCGCCTGGGACGGTGCCGGCACGGCCAAGCAAGGACTGAGCTATGCCGATCCGCGCCTGCCGGCGCTTGGGCTGCGCGCGATGCTGCCGCCGCATCTGGCCGCGACCGCCGCAGCCGAGCTCGGCGCAACGCCGGTCGATGCCGGTCAATACGAGGCGCACCGCATCGCGCTCGGCGTGCCGCAGGGTGGCGCCGATTTCAGCTACGGCGATGCTTTCCCCCACGAGGCCGACATGGATCAGCTCGGCGGCGTCGATTTCGCCAAGGGCTGCTATGTGGGCCAGGAGGTGGTGTCGCGCATGGAGCATCGCGGCACGGCGCGCAGCCGCGCGGTTCCGGTGCGCTATGACGGCACGGCGCCGGCGGCCGGCGCCGCAGTGACCGCCGGCGACCGTCAGGTCGGCACCATGGGCTCCTCGGCTGCCGGGCGCGGGCTCGCCCTGTTGCGGCTCGACCGGGTAAACGATGCAATGGCGCAGGGTGAGTCGCTCGCCGCCGCCGGCGTCGCCATTCATCCGGTCAAGCCGGACTGGGCGCGCTTCGCCTTCCCCGGCGAAGCAAAGGCCGCCGAATGAAGGCTCCCGCATCTTTAGACGGCATCGTGCGCTGTCCCTGGCCGAGGGACGATGCACTCTACATCGCCTATCACGACGACGAATGGGGCGTGCCGGAATACGACGACCGCGCGCTCTACGAAAAGCTCATCCTCGACGGTTTCCAGGCGGGCCTGTCGTGGATCACCATCCTGCGCAAACGCGAGAATTTTCGTCGCGCGTTCGACGGCTTCGTGCCGGAAAAGATTGCGCGTTACCGGCCGGCCAAGATCGAAAAGCTGATGCAGGACGCCGGCATCGTGCGCAACCGCGCCAAGATCGAAGGTACGGTGCTGTCGGCGAAGGCCTGGCTCGAGATCATGGACAAGGGCCCGGGCTTCTCGAAGCTGCTGTGGGATTTTGTCGACGGCAAGCCGAAGGTCAACCGCTACAAGAGCACACGGCAGGTGCCCGACGAGACCGCGACCTCGCGCGCGATGTCAAAAGAGCTGGCGCAGCGCGGCTTCAAGTTCTGCGGCCCGACCATCGTTTATGCCTTCATGCAGGCGGTCGGCATGGTCAACGATCATCTGGTCACCTGCCATCGCCACGATGCGTGCCAGAAGCTTGGATCGCGCCGCCGTGGCTGAGCGGGCGCCGCGCGCCGGCCGGGCGCCGCGCCTGGCGT
>JASHQO010000016.1 GCA_030039105.1 Xanthobacteraceae bacterium | reverse complement strand
CCGGCGGCAGCGGCGCCGCTCCGATGACGACAATTTCCGGTAACGTCGTCGATTCTTGGATCGGACTCTGGCTCTGGCTTTGAGTCTGGCCTTGGTTCTGATTTTGGCTTTGGCTCTGCTGCGCGAAAGCCTCTTGAGAGTTAAGCAGCGCTGCAACGCCAGCCGCCGTCAGCAGCGACCGCCACAATACTGGGCGGCGCGTTGGCCCGCGCACGCCACGGCCGATTGCCCCGACTCGACGCATCCCCAACTCGCCCCGTCACGCAGGACGAATACTGCCACCATTCAGAGCCGACCCGGCAGGGAAGATTTTGCCAAAATCCGGGAAGAAGTGGCAATCAGCGCGACGAAGAGCGAGCCGATTTCTGGACGCGGCACGTTGCTCGCTCACGGCGATTAGCCAAATCCGTGAGACACACGACTCCTGGCTGGCGTGAGCGGTGGCGGAGAGGGTGGGATTCGAACCCACGATACGGTTTCCCGTATACACGCTTTCCAAGCGTGCGCCTTCAGCCACTCGGCCACCTCTCCAGGCCCGCGAAACCAGCGCAATATAGCGACGGTCCCCGGCCTGACAACCCGCGCCGGCGCGCCGCGCGACGCGCCCGGCCGGGCGCCGTCGCCATATGAATATGGGAACTAATTTCACGTGTCGCCGTTGTTAAGCCGTCCGCAATGAGGCAACACCTGCAACTACACCCGGAGCTAACCTGGAGGACGTCATGGGACGAGCCCTATTGCTGTGGCTCCTCGGCATTCCGCTGCCAATCATTTTGCTGATCTGGCTGCTCGGCGGCCTGCACAGCTAGGTAATTGCCAAGGCGACTAGCTAATTGCAAAGGCGACTAGGTAATTGCAAAGGCGACGCGAAGCGTGACGCAGAGGGCCCGGCGCAAGCCGGGCCTTTTGCATGTGCTTTCGCCGACGCAGGCGTTCCCCTACATTAGGGGCATGGCTTCAACCGACGACGACTATCTGATTCGCCCCGACCCGCACGATCCGCGGCTGACCGAGCGCGTCAAGGGCATCGACCAGACCGCCGCCGCCATCGAGACGGCGGTCACCGTGGAGCGCGCGCTGACGATCTTCCTCAATTCCCAGGAGATCGTCACCGCGATGACCATCAACGACCATCCCGAATACCTGGCGCTCGGCTATCTGCTCAACCAGAACATGCTGAAAGCCGACGACGTGGTCACCGGCGTCGACTACGACGAGGAGCTGTCGGTCGTCGTGGTGCGCACCAAGCGCAAGACCAATTACGAGAAGAAGCTGAAGAAGAAGGTGCAGACCTCGGGCTGCGCCCAGGGCACCGTGTTCGGCGACCTGATGGAGGCGCTGGAGAATGTCACGCTGCCGGACGCCGAGCTGCGCACTTCCTGGCTCTATGCACTGACCCACAAGATCAACACCACGCCGTCGCTCTATCTCGAGGCCGGCGCCATCCACGGCTGCGTGCTCGCGGTCGGCGACCGGCCGCTGGTCTACATGGAAGACGTCGGCCGCCACAACGCGGTCGACAAGATCGCCGGCTGGATGTTCAAGCATCAGGTCGGCGCCGCCGACAAGATTTTCTACACCACCGGCCGGCTCACCTCCGAGATGGTGATCAAGACCGTGCGCATGGGCATTCCGATCCTGATCTCGCGCTCCGGCTTCACCGCCTGGGGCGTCGAGTTGGCGCGCAAAGCCAATCTCACCCTCATTGGCCGCGCGCGCGGTAAACGCTTCGTCGCGCTCGCCGGCGAGAGCCGCATCGTGTTCGATCAGGACCTCGCCTATGTCGAGGAGGAAAGCGCCAAGCACCGCCGCAAGGCCGCGGTGCATGACGAGTGATTAGGCGCGCGTGACTACACCCCCTACCCTCGGCCTCGTCCTTGCCGGCGGCTTGGCGCGCCGCATGGGCGGCGGCGACAAGGTGCGTATCGCGATCGGCGGCACGACCATCCTGCAGCGCGTCCTGGCGTGTCTCGAGCCGCAATGCAGCCGCGTCATCATCAACGCCAACGGCGATGCAACGCGCTTCGCCGATACCGGCCTGCCGGTGGTCGCGGACAGCGTGCCCGATTTCGCCGGACCGCTTGCCGGCATCCTCGCCGGCCTCGATTGGGCGGCGGCGAATGCCCCTGCCCTCGAATGGCTGCTCAGCGTGCCTGGCGATTGCCCGTTCCTGCCGCAAGACCTTGTCGAGCGCCTTCAGGCCGCGCGCGTCGCAGCCAACACGCCGCTCGCTTGCGCGCGCTCCGGCGCATGGCGCCATCCGGTCGTCGGCCTATGGCCGGTGCGTTTGCGCGAGAATTTACGCCATGCGCTGAGCGAGGAGAATTTGCACAAGATCGAGCTGTGGACCGCGCGCCACGGCATCGCCATCGCCGAGTGGCCCGATGTGCCGGTCGATCCGTTCTTCAACGTCAATACGCCCGAGGACGCAGCGCGTGCCGCAGCGCTCGCTGCGCGGCAGCGCGGCGTGCGATCGCTCTAGCCGACCAGCGACGCATAGGAGAGAAAGCCGATCGTCGCGCCCGGCTCGATGGTGGTGACGTCCTCGGCAAGTTCGGCCAAGCCATCCGTTTCGGTGAGAGAGGTTATGACGCCGGCGCCGTCCTGCGCGTGCTTGAACGCTTCGACGGTGCCGTCGGCGGCGGGCCGCAACGCCACGCGCACATATTCGCGCCGGCCTTTGCGCTTCTTGTAGGAGAACGCGGCGCGCGCCGGCATTGCGATCAACGGCTCGGGCAATGCGCCAGCGAGCCGCAGCAGCAGCGGCCGCACCACGCGCACGAAGGTGACGAACACCGCGACCGGGTTACCCGGCAGGCCGACGAAGGCGGCGCCGGCGCCGCTTTGCGCCGGCACCACGCCCATCGCCACCGGCCGGCCCGGCTTTATGGCGAGGCGCCAGAACACGATGCGGCCGACGCTTTCGATGGCGCCGCGCACATGGTCGGCCTCGCCGGTCGAGACGCCGCCGGAGGTCAGCACCAGATCGTGGGCCGCGGCGGCGCCGGCAATGGCGTGGGCGAGCTCCTTGGGATCGTCGCTCAAAATGCCGAGGTCGGTGACCTCGGCGCCGAGCCGCGCGATGAGGCCGGCGAGCAGGTAGCGATTGGAATCGTAGAGCGCGGCGCGCGGCAATTTCGATCCCGGCTCGACGATCTCGTCGCCGGTCGAAAACAGCGCCACGCGCACGCGGCGGCGAACGCGCAGCTCGGTGAGGCCGAGCGCCGCCGCGAGCGCGACATGCTGCACGGCGAGGCGCCGACCTGCCGGCAGCGCGACCGTGCCGGCGCGCATGTCCTCGCCGGCAAGGCGGCGGTTGGCGCCACGCTTCAATCCGGCAGGCACGATCACGGCGTCGCCGTCGACGCGGCAGTCCTCCTGCATGAACACCGTATCGGCCGCTGCCGGCATCGGCGCGCCGGTGAAGATGCGGATCGCCTCGCCGGCCTTGAGCGCGTGGCGCGCGGCGCGGCCGGCAGTGACACGATCGACGATGGTGAGGCGCGTTTCGCCTTTGGCATCGAGATCGGCAGCGCGCACCGCGTAACCGTCCACCGCCGAATTGTCGAACGGCGGCACGTCGACCGGCGCGACGATATCTTGTGCCAGCACCCGGCCCACCGCCTCGCGCAAAGGCGCGCTGTCATGGCCCTCGACCGCAGCGATACGCTCGGCGATGATGCGCTCGGCATCGGCGACCGGCAGCAGCGGGCCGTTGAAGGCGAAGCAATCGTCGCTGAGTTGCGCCATCAGGTTTCGCTCCGCGGCGTCGTGCTGTAAGTATTGCCGATCCGATCGAGCGGCAGCGCCTCGGCCTCGAGCACGTCGGCGATGCCGGCGAAGTCGTCGAGCATCAGCACCGGCACCTGCGCCCGCGGCAACGGCGCGTCGGTCGCCACCGCGACGATGCAATCGTCGTCGGGATGAAGCAGCGGCTTGCCGACGACGGCGCGATAGACTTCGAGCTTGGGGTG
Organism: Xanthobacteraceae bacterium; assembly: GCA_030039105.1. Classification (GTDB taxonomy): domain Bacteria; phylum Pseudomonadota; class Alphaproteobacteria; order Rhizobiales; family Xanthobacteraceae; genus BOG-931. The sequence goes on along the minus strand of JASHQO010000016.1, from coordinate 14,071 downwards.
GGCGTGGCGCTTGAAGCCCTCGACGATCACCAGATCGACCGCACTGAGCTTCGCCAAGATGTCGGCCAGCGGCGGCTCGGGCTCCTCGCCAAGCTCATGGACGATGGCCCAGCGCCGGCTCGACACGATCGCGACTTCGCTGGCGCCGGCTTTGCGGTGCAACCAGGAATCCTTGCCCGGCTGGTCGGTGTCGAACTCATGATGGGCGTGCTTGACGGTCGCGACCTTGAGGCCGCGCTTGACCAGCACCGGGATCACGCTGGTGACCAGTGTGGTCTTGCCGGAACCGCTCCAGCCCGCAAGGCCGATAATGCGCATGAGCCCTATGTAGCGTCATTCGCCCGCCGGTTCCATGCCGAGCGCGCCGATGCGCCGGCGCGTTGTTTCATCGCGCAACGCGGCCAAAAAGGCCTGCACCGCCGGCCGGTCGCGCCGCGCCTCGCGGAGCAGAAAGTCGTATTCCTCCGGCGCGATCGGCAGAAAGCCGAGGCCGTACATCCGCGCCACCGGCGCGATAGCGACGCCCCAGTCGGCGCGATTTTGCGCCACGGCGGCAGCGACCGCGTTGTGCGAGCGTGGCTGATTGGCATAGCCCGCCGGCCGCGCGCCGCGCAGCAGCCCATCGACCAGAACCCGCGTGCCGGATCCGGCGTTGCGGTTGACCATCAGCACGGCGGGATCGGCGAGCGCAGCCTTCAGCGCGGCGTCCGCAGAAAGACCGTCGAATCGCGCATCGCCGGGGCGATAGACAAAACCCTGCATGCGCCGCCAGCCCGGGACGAACGCCAAGCCGGGCCCCAGCAGATGTTTGTTGTAGATGCCGGTCGCCGGATCGACGAGATGGACCGGCGCCAAATCGCATTCGCCGCGCCCCAACGCCGCGACGCCGCCGAGACTGCCGACGGCGATGGTGCGGGCTGAAAAGCCGCGCTCGGCGAGCGCGCCGACCACGACGTCGAGGGCGATGTCGTGACTGCCCATGATGACAAGATCGGGCGCCCGCGCCGCCTCGCCGATCAACGTGACGTCGGCCTTGGTGCCCGCATCGAGCGCGCTCGCCAGCGGGTCGATGCTCAAAAACCCATCGGCCTGGGAAAACGCCGTGACCGCGCCGGAGCCTTTTCCGGTCGGAAACGCGATGGCGCCGTCGTCGCCGGCGACCAGCGACACCAGCACGAATTCCTCGCGGCCAAGCTCCGAAGCGATACGCACCGGCACGCGCGCCGCCGCCGTCCGCGCCGTCTCGGGCGCGAGCCCGGCGCGGGCGCGAATGAGCGGCGCAACGAAGGCATGAAAGGTGAAAATCGCCGAGGTCGGGAATCCGGGCAGCACGATCAGCGGCTTGTCGCCGATGACGGCGAGGCACAGCGGCTTGCCCGGCTTGAGCGCCACGCCGTGGACGAGAATGCCGGGCGTGCCGAGCCGCGACACGATGCGATGGGACAGGTCGCCGGCGCCCTTCGACGTGCCGCCGGACAGCACGACCGCGTCGCAGGCCTCGAGCGCCGTGCGCATGGCAAGCTCGAGCGCGACCTCCTGGTCGGGAAATGCGCCGAGCGGCACCGGCTCGCCGCCGGCCTCGGTAATGGCCGCGGCGAGGATGGCGCCGTTGCTGTCGTAGACGCCGGCCGGCGGCAGCGGCCGGCCGGGCTCGACCAGTTCGTCGCCGGTCGAGAGCACGGCGACGCGCGGGCGGCGCACCACGCTCACGTCGGCAAGTCCGCAGGCCGCCAGCATGCCGATCTCGCGTGAGCCGAACCGCGTGCCGCGCCGCAGCAGCGTCTCGCCGCGCGCGATGTCGGACCCGGCATAGGAGATGAACTGTCCGCTGACGGCGGCGCGGCGCAGCTCGATGGCCGGCACGTCCTCGACCAGCTCGGTATGCTCGATCATCACCACCGCATCGGCGCCGCGCGGAATGACACCGCCGGTCGCGATCGCCGTCGCCGTGCCGGACCTCACCTCGATGACAGGCGCAACGCCGCAGGCGATCACCTCGGCATTGAGCGCAAGGCGCTTCGGTGCGCCGTCGCTCGAGCCCGCGGTGTCGGCGGCGCGCACGGCAAAGCCGTCGACATTGGCGCGGTCGAACGGCGGCGCGTCGACCGGCGCGATGACGTCGGCGGCGAGCACGCGGGACAGCGCGGCGTTGAGCGGCACGGTCTCGCCGCCCAGCGGCGAACGGTCGATGCAGCCTTCAAAACGCCGCCGCGCTTCCTCGGCCGAAACCACTTCGAGGAACTGCTCCTGGCGCGCGGCGCAGCGCACCGCGTCGAGAATCGCGGCGCTGGGTCTATCGGGTTTCGAGGTCATGGCCATGACGTGACGGCAACTGGAGTCCCGGCGTTGAAACCTTCGCTGTCTGCCGGGACGACGATCCAGCCGTCGCTGCCGGCCAGCGCTGCCAATGACAGATAGCCGGAGGCGAGCGGTTCCGCCACGCCGCCGGCACAGCTCACCGGGATCAGCTCCGTGAGCCCAATGGTCGAAGTGACTTTGCGCTTGAGCGGCAGCATTGCCGAAATGTCCTCGACTTTGCCGCCGCTGAGCTTGGCGACGAGATGGCGCCCGACCAGGAGCCAGGCCGTGAGCGCAGCATCGATGCGCCCGGGAACAAGCAGCACCGGCCGCGCGCCGGTAAACCCGAACGCCGCAGTCTCGCCCGGCGCCATCGCCATGCCGTACACCTCGACGTGGCCGGCCTGCGCCAGGGCATGGACAGCCGCATCGCGCCGGCCGCTGCCGGTGCCGCCGACCGCGATCATCGCGTCGGCGCCGTCATCGCGCAATGCGCGCTCGAGGCCGCCGGCTGCGCGATAGGGATCGATCGCGCAGCCGGCCGCGGTCGCGGCTTGGCTCAGCATGTCGAGCGCAGCGTCGACCGGCGGTGTCGTCGGCATGCTGCCGCACGCCAGCAGAATGCGCGGTTCGCGCACGACGACCCCGGCAATGCCCGCTGCGGCGATGGCGGCAAGATCGACGACGCGCAAACGCTCACCGGCCCGGCGGAGCGGCGCATCGCCCGCCCCGTCGCCGCCCGCCGGCAGCGTGCCCTCGCCCGGCGCGACGGCCGCGATGGCCTCGCCGCGTTCGGTGATCGCATCGAACGGTACCACGGCGTCGGTTCCGCCCGGCAGCGGCTCGCCGGCATCGACGCGCTGCGGTTTCGACGGCAGCGCCAGCGGCGAATAGGGACCGGCATCGGCAATCGCGGCAGCCTCGACCGCATAGCCGTCGCGCAACGCAATCGGCGCCGGCGGCAGTCGCTTGGCTGCGACGTCTTCGGCAAGCACGCGGCCACGGGCCGATGCGAGGGCACAACGGCGCGGCTTGACCGCGCCGACACGCGCCTCGACGATGGCAAGGACGTCGCGCAATGGAGTGAGGTGGGCGATGCGCTGTATGCTGGAATCGACCGACATTCTCTTTATGTCATGCCTGCTCTTTATCTCATGCCTGCGGACGCCGGCATCCAGTGAACACCGGAGACCTAGCATATAACGTCTTCATCGGAGATTACTGAATCGTCCGACGGAGCTTGCCATCGGGCCGGCCACTGCGGGCCGCACCGTTGGCGGGCGATGGCCCCATAAAATGACTGAAAAGACCCTCAATCTGCGCGGCCTGAAATGCCCGCTGCCGGCGCTGCGCACCAAAAAGGCGCTCGGCGGCCTGGCGTCCGGCGACATTTTGCTCGTGGAATGCACCGACCCTTTGGCCGGCATCGACATTCCGAATCTGCTCAATCAGACCGGCGATATGCTCGAAGACACGCGCAAGGACAAGAAGCTGCTGACCTTCCGCATCCGCAAGAAATAAAGACAGGGCGGTTACCGGATGCGGTGCAGCACGAAGTGGTGCACCGCATCCGGGATCGTCGCGGACTCAGTGCTGGCAGGTCGCAACTTACGGCGATCCCGGGTCTGCAGCGCACCACTTCGCTTCGCTGCGTGCTGCGCTACGCCCGGGAAACGCGGAAGGACTACTCCGCCGCCACCCGGTGTGCGGCGACGCCCTTGGCCTTCACCACCACCTTGATGGCGTCGTCGATGCGCTCCTTGGCGTAGCGGATCGCGGTCGGCAGATCGTCGAGCGGGAAGGTGTGGGTATGGATCTTGGTGGCGTCGAAGCGCTTCTGCGACATGAAGGCTTCGGCGCGATGGGTCGCGCTCTTGCCCTCGCCGCGGATGCCGTAGAGGTAAATGTTGTTGCGCACGATGTGGGCGACGTCGACCGGCGTCTCCTGGTGCGGAAACGCGGCGAGGCAGACCTTGCCGCCGCGGTTGACCATCCGGATGGCGTCGTTCACCGCGTTCGGCGCGCCGGAGCATTCCACCACGTAATCGACGCCCTTGCCGCCGTTGAGGCGGCGCACCGCTTCGACGGCGTCTTCGTTGCGCACATTGATCGTGTAATCGGCGCCGAGCTCCTTGCCGATTTTCAGGCGGTTGTCGCGCGTGCCGGTGAGGATCACCGGATAGGCGCCCATCGCCTTGGCGACGGCGACGCCGAGGAGCCCGATCGGGCCCGGCCCGGTGACCACCACGCTCTCGCCGGCGACGAGGCCGCCAAGCTCGGTGAGGCCGTACATCGCCGTGCCGGCGGTGACCACGAGCGTCGCCTCCTCGTCCGACATCGCGTCGGGGATGGCGACCAACGTGTTGACGTTGTTGACCTGGTATTCGCAGAAGCCGCCGTCGGTGGTGAAGCCGTTGGCGCGATGGCCCTTGTCGACGTCGCCGTAATTGAGGCCGTAGTTGTGGCACGAGGTGTACATGCCCTCGCGGCAGCGCTTGCACTGGCCGCAGCCGGCATGGATCTCCACCGTGATGCGCTGGCCGATCTTGTACTCGTCGACGCCCGGGCCGAGCGCCACCACCGTGCCCATATATTCGTGGCCCGGGGTGAAATTCTTGTTGAACGGCATGCCGCCCAGGATCGAGGCCGGCGGGCCGTGGTCGATGATTTCCAGATCGGTGGCGCAGATCGCCACCGCATCGATGCGCACCAAAACCTCGGCGCGCTTGGGCACCGGCACCGGTTTCTGGGTGAGCTTCAGCTCGCCGGGGTTGCCCAGAACCCACGCCTTCATAGTGTCCGGGATCGGAAAATCCGGGCTCGTCTTCACTCCGGGACCTGAATACATGGTCGTTTCCTTTGGCCAGGATCGCAGGGCGCTGCGGCGCTTATAGTGACTTTCGACGGCCGGCGAAACAGGGCGTTTGTCGCCTCACAGCGGTACAGATGTGGCGTCGTAGGTAAATAGCCAGTCGTAGCGCTCGCGGATCAAGTCCTCCTGCCATTCGCGGTCGACATGGGCCTGCGCCGCCGCGGCGTCGACCATGGCGCGGTTGTGGAAGCGCGGGATCATGGCGGCCGAGCCGGCGACCGCCTTGTTGGCGCGGTCGCGGCGCGCCGTCTCGTAGGCCGCCAGGGCAGCCTCGTGGTCGTGCGGGTGCTTGTCGATGGCGCGCGCCAGCACGAGGCCGTCCTCGAGCGCCATCGCCGCACCTTGGGCCAACAGCGGCACCATGGGATGGCAGGCGTCGCCGAGCAGCGTGACGCGGCCTTTGCTCCACTCTTCCATCGGCGGCCGCAAGGCCAAGCCCCATTTGTACGGCACGTCGATGTTGCGGATCATGGCGTGCACGTCGGGATGCCAGCCGCGAAAATCGTTCAGTGCCTCTTCGGTGGTGCCGCGCACGTTCCAGCCCTCGATAGTCCAGTCGCGCTCGGCCATGCCGACGAAATTGAGCAGCGTTCCGGCGCGCAGCGGATAGTGCACGACGTGGCCGCCGGGGCCGACCCAGTTGGTGCCGATGGTGCGCGAGATCGACGCCGGCACGCGCTGCATCGGGATGACGCCGCGCCAGGCGATGATGCCGCAGAACTCAGGCTTCGCCGCTCCGAACAGAGCCTCGCGCACCACCGAATGCACGCCGTCGGCGCCGACCGCGAGGTCGGCCGCGGCCGGTTCGCCGGCCTCGAAGCGCAACTCGACGCGGTCGGGCGTTTGCCTGAGCCCGACGCATTTACGATTCAAATGAATGGCGCCGGGTTTCGCCTGCCGCACCGCTTGCGCGATCACGCCATGCAGGTCGCCGCGATGGATGGTGACGTAGGGCGAGCCGTAGCGTTCGACCGATTCCATGCCGAGGTCGAACAGCTTCCAGCTCTGTCCGGTGTTCCACAGCCGGATCGCCTTGCCGACCGGCAGCACCTGCACCTTTTCCAGCGCCTCCTTGAGCCCGAGCGCATGGAGCACGCGGGTGCCGTTGGCGCTGATCTGCACCCCGGCGCCAAGCTCGCGCAGCTCCGGCGCCTGCTCGTAGACGTCGACGTCGATGCCGCGGCGCAGGCACGCCAGCGCCGCAGTCAGCCCGCCGATGCCGCCGCCGACGATGGCGATGTTGCTTTTGCTCATGCGCGACAGCTCATGGGTTCGCCCGACCATCCGCCTCGCGGCTCACCGCGTCGCCCCAGCGCCACCGCTTTCGCTCCCTATATGTGTCCGCATCGCGCCGCGACGCAACGTCCATAGCAACTCCATCCGGTGTGCAAAGCTTCGTCGTAACCAGCGCCTTGGTCACCCGCGGCGATGCCAGGACCCGGTCGCGACGCGGCACTCCCAGCGCGACCCTCGAAAGGGCGACATAGGAAAATTTCTCGTCCTCGAACGACAAGGCCGCGCCTTTGACCCGCCCGTGGTCGCGCGACCGGTTCAGCCGCTGCGAAAAATGGCACCAGTCTCCGCCCGCAAGCGGACATTCATGATCGTGCGGGCACGGAGCGACGACGTGGGCGTGCCGGCCAACCAGGTGCGAGCGCAAGCTTCGGACGCGCGCGAAGCCCGCCGGCGTTCCGGGCTCGATGACGACAAGTATCCCGGCGGTTTTCGACCACAGCGCGTCGGCATAGTCGAGCAGCCGAGCGGCGGGCAGTTCGCCGACAACGTAGCTGGCGATGGTAAGGTCGGCGGCCGCAAGCGCGTCGATGAGCTGGCCCACATCGCCTTGCCGGTAGGTCGCATCGCGCAGCGTGCCGACCGCGCCGCCAGACAGCAATCGCAGCGCCAGCAGCCGCAGATGGACGTTATCGTCGACGAGGTGGAGCGCGGTCAGGCCGGGAAAGCAGCCGACTGCGGCCCAGCACGCGGTCCCCGGCCCGGCGCCGACGTCCAAAAACGTGCGCGGCGCGAAATCCGGCGCGGCCTCCTTGAGCGCGGCCAGGACGGACGAGGCCGCGGCAAACGTCGCCGGCAGCCGGGCCAGCGCGTAGGCCAGCGCGTCGTCGGCGCTTTGGATCGCCTGCGCCGAGCCTTGTCCGGATCGATAGGCTTGCGAGATCGCAGCCGAGCGGCGCCCCAGCGCGTGGCGCGAAATGCCTTGTGCCGCACGGTCGAGTCCGGCTCGGAGGTCCGAAGGAAGGTCCGAAGGAAGGTCAGTGTCCATGCGACGATGACCGGCCGCAAAACCTAGAGATCGAAGAACGAAATGATCTCGCCGATCAGCTCGCGCTTCTTCGCCAATTTCTCCGCCGGCTGATAGCGGCCGAGCGAGCGGCCGGCGACGTCGATCTCGCCCTGCTCGCCGACGACGATGTAAAGCGGCTCCTCGTAGTGGCCCGATTGCGGCCGATGCAGGATCAGCTTGTGATCGATCAGGCTCGCTTCGATGCCGCGCGTCTTCAAGGTCTGTGACGGCTTGATGTCCTGCGCGTAGAACTCGGCGAGGAAATCGGCGGCAAGCTTGAGCCGTTCGCGCCGCTCCTCGTCTTGCTGCGCGCGCTTGCCGGCAAGTTCGGAAAAGACTTTGTCTAATTCGGACATGAGCGTCCTTTTTGCGTCATGCCCGGCCTCGTGCCGGGCATCCACGTCTTGTGCGAGCCGAAGACGTGGATGGCCGGGACAAGCCCGGCCATGACGGGGACTCACAAAATAAAGCTCACCGAGCCAAGCAGCCCGAGCTGCTGCGCATCCAGAATGGCGCGGCGCTCGGCGATTTTCAGCCGCCCGCCGACGCGCCTGAGCTTGTAGCGGTAGTGGCCGACGAAGACGCGGTCGAGGTCGTTGTGGCGGAAGCGATGGACGATGAAATTCGCCGCCGCGGAAATCACCTCGCCGTCGACGCCGGCGATGCGCACGTTGCCGATCATGCGCCGCGTCCGCGACAGCGGAAACTCGGCGTGGCAGTTCGGGTCCTTGAGCCGGATCACGCGCTCGCGCAGCCGCACGATGTCGTCGGCGATGGTGAACAGCGTGTAGCGCGCGTCGGCGTCCGGCTTGTCGTTCGGCGGCACGTAATAGGCCGCGTCGTCGGTGAGAAGCTGCAGCCAGTCGTCGAGCCGCCACGAATCGAGCAGGTCGGCCTCGAGATAGAACAGGTCCTCGACTTCGGCGCGCGAGACGGTCGCAGCCACCATCTCGTTCATCGCTGCGTCCCCATCATCTCGCTCCACTTGCGCCAAAATACGCGCAGATGGCCTTCGTCGGTGGCAAGCTGCTGGTCGCCGGCCTTGCCCATGCCGCGGGAAAGGTCGGACCACGGCACCTCGCGCCAGGCGGCGAAGCCGAGCTGCGCCGCTTCGAGCGCCGCGACGTCGTCGGGCGTGGCGAAGCCGCCGGGACCGTAGAACGTCAGGAACGCGTGCAGCCGGCGCGCCCGCTGCGCCTCGGTCTCCTCGACCGGGCCGAGCGCCCAGGCGGTCACATGCATGCGGTCCGGCGCCACCGGATAGAAGTGACGCACCGTCACCGAGGAGCCGTCGTTGATGACGAGGTTCGGAAAGATCGCGAGATTGCGGTTGGTATCGGCGACGCGGGCGGCGCGCGCCGCGCCGAGCCGCTGCACCAGCTCGTTGCGCATGGCGTCGATGTCGGCCTTGGCGTCCTCGCCATAGACCGAAATCCACTTCGCCACCGGCCGGCCGCGATAGTTCGGATTGTCGGTGGTGAGATGACCGTTGCCCAGGTCCTTGCCGAAGCCGCGGGTCGGCAGCAGCTCGCCCTTCGGCGGCGTGACGTTGACGCCGGAATTGCGCATGTAGTTGAGCCAGGTCGAATGCGTCGAGATCAGGTGATAGTCGTCGACGCTGTTCTCGACCAAAAGCTTCCAGTTCGCCCGGATGTCGTACTCCTGGGTGCCGGAAATGATCTGCATTTTTCCGGACGGCGACTGGTCGATGACCAGATCGATGTAATCCTTGACGTTGCCGAGATAGCTTTGCAGATCGACCGCGTCGCGGTCGAAATTGGCGAAATAGAAGTCGCGGTAGGATTCGAGCCGCGGCACCGGCACGAGGCCCATTTCGTCGCGGTTGAGCGGCGCGCCATAGGCGTCCTCGCCGGGCACCGATTTGAGCCGGCCGTCGGGATGGTAGGTCCAGCCGTGATACATGCAGTAGAACTGCCGGGCGTTGCCCTCGCGCTCGCGGCAGACCAGCGCGCCGCGGTGCCGGCAGCAATTGATCAGCGCCCGCACGGTGCCTTCGCGGTCGCGGCAGAAGATGACCGGCCGGCCGGCCACCGGGCGGGTCTTGAAGTCGCCGGGATTTTTCAGCTCGGAGCCGTGGCCGACATAGACCCAGCAGCGGTCGAAGACGGCGCGCTTTTCGCGCTCGAGCACGTCCGGCGAGACAAAAACCTCACGATTGACGAAGAACGTCTTCGCTTCCGGATTCTCGACGACGAAATCGTGGCCCGAGGGCATGTAATTCATGGCGCGGCCGCTCCTTGGAAGCAGGATTTATATAGAGAATCGGCCCCTGCCGTCCAATGCCTCGTCACCCTTCGAGGGCCGCCCATAGCGCGGCGAAGACGCGCGTAACCGCGCTTATGGCGCGGCGAAGACGCGCGTAACCGCGCTTATGGCGCGTCGAAGACGCGCGTAACCGCGCTTGTGGCGGCCGCCTCAGGATGACGGCTTGGAGCTTACCTGGTGCTGCAACGTGACCTCGCGGCGCTCGCGGGCCGACTGCTGGATGGCCAGCATCGCTTCGACGTTGGCCTTGCCCCAGCGGCCGCCTTGCAGCGGCGGCTTACCGGAGCGGATGGCGGCGATCATGTCGTCGAGCACCTCGCTGCGCCCCGGCATCGCGGCGCTCGCCGGCAGCGCGACCTCGCGCTTGCCGGCGGCGTCGTAGATGAAAAGACCGTCCGCCGCGGCGCGCATCTCACCCCGCTCGCAGGTGACGATCATCACGCCGAAATGCGGCTGATGGGTCGGCGGCGGCCCGGCTTGCGCGCCATAAGCAAAACGTTCCAAGCGCAAGCGCGTTTCCTCGACCTGCTCGGCCGCCAAGGCGCGTCGCGCCGCGCCGTGCCGGTCGGGCGGCTTCGCCGCGCCGCGTTCGTCGATCCAGAAATGCAGTTCGTCGCCGTCGAAGAAATCGTAGCCGCCATAGACCAAAGAGGCCGCGGCGCCGTCTTCGAATTCGAGCAACGCGACAACGCCGCCTTCGGTCGGCCGCGCGGGGTCGAGACGCGTGGCCTGGGCGCGCACACTGCGCAGCCGGCCTCCCCCGATCGTCCGCACCATGTCGATCTGGTGCGGCACCTGGTTGAACAGGATGCCGCCGCCGCGCGCGGTGTCGAGCTCCTCCGGGCGGCGCGGGCGATAGAGAAAATTCGTGTAGTTCCACGCCGCGATCATGCCGAGCCGGCCGAGCGCGCCGCTCGCCACGATGCGCGCCATCTCGCGCACCGCCGGATCGAAAGCGTGAGTGTGGCCGACGACGAGATGAACGCGTGCGCGCTCGACCGCGGCGATGATGGAATCGCAGTCGGCGAGCGTCAGCGCCATCGGCTTTTCGAGAATAATGTGCTTGCCGGCCGCCGCGGCAAGCGCCGCGTGTTCGGCATGAAACTGATGCGGCGTCGCGATGTAGACGATTTCGACCGCGGGATCGTCACACAGCGCCGCGATGTCGGCGTAAGCCCGCGCATTGAAGTCGCGGGCGAAGGCGCCGCGCGGCGCCGCATGAGGATCGGCCGCCGCGCAAAGTTTTATGCCGGGATGCGCGGCCGCCGCGCGCACCATCACCGCACCCGCCATGCCGAGGCCTGCAACACCAAGGCTTGCAACACCGAGGCCGACGGCAGCGTTGGCCATCGTCAGGCCGGCTCTCCGGCGGCGTCCTTGTCGAGGTCGACGCAGACGTCGTCGCCCTGCAGGATCACCTTATAGGTGCGCAGCGCGAACGAGCACGGCGGCGCCTTCACCGCACCGGTGCGCACGTCGAAGGCGCCGGCGTGCAGGCTGCACTCGATGATGCCGTCTTCGAGGAAGCCGTCGGCGAGGCTCGCCGAGGCGTGGGTGCATTCGTCGTCGGTGACGTAATACTGGCCGTCGAGGTTATAGACGGCGAGCCGCTTGTCGCCGACCTCGAACGCCTTCACAGTCTCCGGCGCGATGTCCGCCTGCGAACAGACCCGGACGACATTATCCGCCATGGGATATCCCCTTAAATCTCTGCTGCGACACAAAATCGCGCGCGGCTTAGGCCCGCCAACGCACTTATAGCGACAGGCGCGATTTCGTGGCAATTGCCCAAAATACCGGCGAGTTGAGATCGGCCCGATTGCCCGGCACAATGCCGCCGATGAGCGCAACCGCCACCAATCGGCGTGCCGTCGGCGCCGCGTCCGATGCCGCCGCGCCGGCGATCCGGCCGGCGATCCGCATCAGCGAATTGCGCAAGACCTTCGGCCACCTCGTCGCCATCGACAATGTCTCGGTCGACGTCCAGCCCGGCGAATTCTTCGTGATCGTCGGACCGTCGGGCTGCGGCAAGACCACCCTGCTGCGCATTCTTGCCGGCCTGGAAACGGCGAGCGGCGGCAGCATCGAGATCGACACGCCGGCCGGCTCGCAGCGCCCGGCAAACTCCATGGTGTTCCAGGGCGAGTCGATCTTCCCGTGGATGACGGTGTGGAACAACGCCGCCTACGGCTTGCGCATGCGCAATGCGCCGGCCGCCGTAATCAAGGACAAGGTCGCCCACTATCTCGACGCTACCGGGCTGACCCGCTTCGCCGGCTATTATCCGCACCAGTTGTCCGGCGGCATGAAGCAGCGCGTCTCGATCGCGCGCGCTTTCGCCAACGATCCGGAAATCCTGCTGATGGACGAGCCGTTCTCCGCGCTCGACGCGCAGAACAAGCTGCTTTTGCAGGAAGAGCTGCTGCGCATCTGGGACGAGCAGAAAAAGACCGTCGTCTTCATCACCCACAGCGTCGACGAGGCGGTCTATCTCGGCGACCGCATCATGGTGATGACGGCGCAGCCCGGCCGGGTGAAGAGTTTCGTGCGCGTGCCGCTGCCGCGCCCGCGCAACGTCATCGAGCTGCAGAAGGCGCCCGAGTTCGGCGAGCTGGTGCACCGTATCTGGTCGAACCTGCGCGACGAGGTGCAGCGCGCCCGCGAGCAGGACGAAGGCGCCCACGACACGGGGGACGGAGCCGCATGAGCATCGCAATCATCTCCGGGACGCCGGAGCAGAACCTTGCCGTTTCGACGCGCACCCGCGAGCGCATTCTGGGCATCGCCTCCCCGATCGCGCTGCTCGTGGTCTGGGAAGTCGCCGCACGGCTGCACGTCATCGACACGCGGTTCTTTCCGGCGCCGTCGAGCGTCATCGCCGTGCTGATCGACATGCTGCGCTCGGGCGAGCTCGTCACCAACACGCTGGTCAGCCTGCGTCGCCTGGCGCTCGGCACCCTGATCGGCGGCGTGCCGGCGCTCGTGCTCGGCATCGCCATGGGACTCAATCGCTGGGTGCGCGCCGCGCTCGATCCCATCGTGGCGGCAACCTACCCGATTCCGAAAAGCGCGATACTTCCTCTTGCGCTCTTGATCTTCGGCCTCGGCGAAGGCTCGAAGATCTTCATGGTGGCGATCGGCGTGTTCTTCCCGGTGGTCATCAACGCCACCACCGGCGTGCTCGAGATCAACCACATCTATCTCGACGTCGGCCGCAACTACAAAGCCAACCGCTGGAACACGTTTTGGACCATCGCGCTGCCGGGTGCCTTGCCGGTGATCATGACCGGCTTCAAGCTCGGTATCGGCATCGGCCTGATCCTGATCGCCATCGCCGAGATGATCGGCGCCAAAAGCGGCCTCGGCTACATGATCTGGACCGCCTGGGAGACCTTTTCGGTCGAGCAGATGTATGTCGGCCTGTTCATGATCGCCATCATCGGCTTCGTCCTGACCGCGCTGCTCAACGAGCTCGAGCGCGTCGTCATTCCGTGGAAGCGGGATTGACATCGTTGCCCGTCGTTGCGAGGAGCGAAGCGACGCAGCAATCCGGAACGCCGTGCCGGACTGGATCGCTTCGCTTCGCTCGCAATGACGGCGGAGAGATTTGATGCAGGTCCTTGTCGTCGGCGCCGGGGTCGTCGGGCTTGCGGTCGCGCGCCAAGCGGCGCTCGCCGGCCATGACGTGACGGTCGCCGAGATCACCGGCGGCATCGCCAACGGCGTATCCTCGCGCAACAGCGAGGTGATCCACGGCGGCCTGTATTATCCGACCGACACGTTGCGCGCGACGCTCTGCGTGCGCGGCCGCCGCATGCTCTACGACTTCTGCGCCTCCCACAACGTCGGCCACCGCAAATGCGGCAAGCTCGTCGTTGCCACCAACGAGGCCGAGCTGGCCAAGGTCGAGACCATCCTGGCGCAGGCGCTCCGCAACGGCGTCGAAGGCGTCGAGATGATCGGCGGCAACGCCGCGCGCGGCATGGAAGAGGAGCTGTTCTGCATCGGCGCGCTGTGGTCGCCGGAGACCGGCATCATCGACAGCCACGGCTACATGCTGGCGCTGTGGGGCGAATTGGAAGATCGCGGCGGCATGATCGCGTTCGAGACGCCGGTCGAGCGCATGATCCACAAGGCCTCGCAATGGCACGTCCAATTCGGCGGCCGCGACGCCGGCATCATGCCGTTCGACGCCGTGGTCAATGCCGCCGGCCTCGGCGCGCAGCCGCTGGCGCGGCGCATCGACGGTTACCCGGCCGACAAGGTGCCGCGTCTCGTGCTCGGCAAGGGCAACTACTTCGGCTTCGCCGGCC
>JASHQO010000241.1 GCA_030039105.1 Xanthobacteraceae bacterium | reverse complement strand
GGCGCGGGCCTATTTCGCCTTTGCGCTGCGCGCCATCGCGCCGCCGGCGCCGCGCTTCATCGCCGTCGGCGGCCTGTCCGGCACCGGCAAGACACAGCTCGCGCGGATGCTGGCGGCCCACGTCGCGCCGCTGCCCGGCGCCGTCATCGTACGCTCGGACGTCGAGCGCAAGGCGCTGTTCGGCGCCGCCGAGACCGACAAGCTTCCGGCGGCCGCCTATTCGTCCGAGACCACCGCGCGCGTCTATGCGGTCGTCGCCGACAAGGCGCGCCGCATCCTCGCCGCCGGACATTCGGCGATCGTCGACGCGGTGTTCGCCCGGCAAGCGGAGCGCGACGCTTTGGCCGAAGCGGCGAAGACCGCCAATGTTCCCCTCCGCGGCCTGTTCCTCACCACAGACCTCGCCACCCGCGTGGCCCGAGTCGGCCGCCGTGCCGCCGATGCCTCCGATGCCGATGCGGCGGTCGCGCAAGCCCAGGAACGCTACGATCTCGGCACGCTGAATTGGGCCAAAATCGACGCTTCCGGCACTGTCGCGGATACCCTGAGCCGGGCACGGGCGGCCCTTGCGACATAGCCACAACTGCCCCAATTGCGCGATTGACGAAACCGCCCCGCCCCCACATAAAGGCGGCGGTTGCGCCGCCGTCCGGGCTTCGGCGCGACCATAAAAGACTTCCCAGACAAGGACGTGACCATGGCGAGCAGTGCATCGACGGCGAGCGGTATCGAACACCCGGAAGGCGGATCACGCCGCGATTTTCTTCTGGTCGCGACCGCGGCGGTTGCCGCCGTCGGCGCCGCGGCCTGCCTGGTGCCGCTGATCGACCAAATGAACCCCGACGCCTCGACGCTCGCTGCCGGCGGCCCGGTCGACCTCGACGTCAGCAAGGTCGCGGAAGGCGCCCAAGTTGTCATCTACTGGCGGCAGCGACCGATCTTCGTGTTCCACCGCGGCAAGACGACGCTCGACGCCCTGCAGAGCAAGTCGGACCTGGCGCTGCTGGCCGATCCGGACTCCAAGCAGGTGCAGCAGGCGCCCTACGCCGCCAACTGGCACCGCTCGATCAAGCCGGAAATCAGCGTGCTGGTCGGCATCTGCACCCATCTCGGCTGCATTCCGCTGTTCTATCCGGATGCCAGCGCCACCACGCCGGTGCCGAACTGGCCGGGCGGCTATTTCTGTCCCTGCCATGGCTCCAAATACGATGCTGCCGGCCGCGTCTTCTCCGGCGTGCCGGCACCGTACAATCTGCCGGTGCCGCCCTATCGCTTCGTCAACGACACGACGATCCGGGTCGGCGAAAATCCGAGCGACTCGGCCTGGGATTTCGACTCGATCCGCCAGCTCTGATCGCGGTTGGATTCACGCCAGGAGCACAGTCAGCCCTCGCATATCCGGCTGTGTCTCGAGCGCTTGCACGAAGTCGCGTGCCCGTTCGGCGCGGTCGCGGCCGATGACCGGCGCGGCGTTGGCCAGAAATTTTGCGTCGATCGCGGCGTCACTCATCGGATTGTCGGCGGTACCGCTGGCGTGCGCGATGTGGACCTCGTGGCGCTTGCCACCCGCGCTGATCGTCGCGTAGGCCTCGTCCCGGCGCAAGCTGTCGTCGGCTTGCGCTTTGACTTTGCGGCGCAGCGCCGCGACCGTGGAATCCGCGGCCTTGGCATCGGAATATTGCGCGATGCCGGCGTCGCCGTCGATCAATGCCACCGCTGCCGCGTGCACGGTGGAGAATTTCGATTGCAGCCCGGTCGATGGCTCGACCACGCCGGTGATCGAGAGCACCAGCGGATGAACGCGCAGGCTGATTTCGCTCACGGTCGCCGGATCGATCGCTGCGTGGTTGCGCAGCGCGATCACGGCGTCGATCAGCGGATGCAGCACCACGCCGCAGGCGTAAGGCTTATGCCCGTTGCTCTCGATCAGCCACGTCTCGCCGAGGCCGGCGGTCAATTGCTCGGGCGCGGCGACGTCGCTGTAGATGCGGGAGAAGCCGCGCTGGCCCTCGACGATCTCCTGCGTCGAATCGAAACCGCGCTCGGCGAGCAGCGCCGCCAAGACGCCGTTCGATGCCGCTTTGCCGGCGTGAAACGATTTGCACATGGTGCCGCGGTTTTGCTGCATGCCGGCAGCCTCGGTTGCGGCAATCCCCATCGCATAGGTCATGCGCTGCCGGTCGAGCTTGAGCAATTTGGCGCAGGCCGCGCCGGCCGCGATGGTGCCAAGCGTGCCGGTCAGGTGCCAGCCGCCCTTGTGGTGACCCGGTGCAGTGCGGCCGGTGCGCACGCCGGCCTCGAAGCCGATCGCATAGGCGAGCATGAAATCGGCGCCGCTGACGGCCGGGCGCTCTGCAAGCGCAAACAATGCCGCGAGCACCGGTGAGCTCGTGTGCAGCACCACGCCGCCCATGTGGGTGTCGTCGTAATCGAGCACGTGGCCCATCTGGCCGTTGGCCAGCGGCGCATCGAGCAGACCGAGCTTCAGCCCGCGCCCGAACACGGTCGCCTGCGGCTTGCCGGAAATCTCCTGCAGCACCGCAAGCAGCGTGCCGATGGTTTTGTGGCCGCTGCCGGCGAGCGCGCAGCCGATCCAATCGAGCACGCCGCGGCGCGCCTCGCGCCTCGCCGCCGCCGAAAGGTCGCGGAACCGTGCCGCCGCCAAATGGCCGCACAAGGTCTTCGTCAGCGTTTCCGCATCGGTCTCGAGGTTCTGGTCCATGTGTCGGCCGTTTCTCCCGGACTCGGCGCAGCACGAAGCGATGCGCTGCAGACCCGGATCGTAACAGACGCCGAGCCCAGAGCGATCCCGGATGCGGTGCATCGCTGCGCGTTGCACCGCATCCGGGAAACGCAGCTTGTCTACTGCGGCTCGATGCCGGCGTCGTGGATGGCTTTGGTCCAGCGCGCCACGTCCGCCTTGATCCGCGCAGTCGCTTCTTCGGGCGTATCGCCGATCGGCTCATAGCTCAACTCGCGCATTTTCGCGATCAGGTCGGACGATTTCAGCACGGCGTTGGTGTCCGTGTTGAGCTTGGCAATCACATCCTTGGGCGTCGTGACCGGCGCGGCGAGGCCATACCAACCGACCACCTCGAAGCCTGGCAAAGTCTCCGCCATGGTCGGCAGCTCGGGTGCTAGCGTCGAGCGCTTCGCCGAAGTCACCGCGAGCGCGCGGATCTTGCCGGCCTTGGCTAGCGGCAGCAGCGCGGTCGCCGGACCGAACATCATCGGAATCTGCCCGCCGACCAGATCGGTCGCTGCCGGCGCGGCGCCCTTGTAGGGCACGTGGACGATGTCGATACCGGTCGCGTGCTTGAACAGCTCGCCGGCCAGATGCAGCGTCGAGCCGACCCCGGCCGAGCCGTAGGACAGCTTGCCGGGATTGGCCTTGGCGTAGCTGACCAGCTCGGCGACCGATTTCACCGGCAGGTCGTTGCTCACCGCCAGCACGTAAAAACCCGCGACCGCGGTGATGATACCGGCGAAATCCATCACCGGGTCGAACGGCAGGCTGCGGTAGAGGCCGGGCATGTAGGTCATGCCGCTGTGATCGAGCAGCAGCGTGTAGCCGTCGGCTGGTGCTTTCGCCACTTCGTCCATGCCGATCGCACCACCGGCACCGCCGCGATCGTAGATCACGACCGCGGCGCCGAGGCGTTCGCCGAGCGGATTGGCAATGAGCCGCGCCACCGGGTCGACTGCGCCGCCCGGCGCGAACGGCACGATCAGGCGAATGGGATGCGACGGGTAGTCGTCGGCCAGGGCGCCACTCGTACCCAGACCGATGAGCGCGCAAAGCAGAATGAGCCATCGCATGGCGTTCCCTTTCAGCCCTTGGGCGTGCTTTCGCTCTCCACCTCGCCCATAATAGCGCATGCTACAGGACAGTGAGGTCATGGGCGAATTTGCCATCGGACAATCGGTGCTGCGTCGCGAGGACCCGCGCTTGTTGCGCGGGCAAGGCCGCTATTTCGACGATTTGAAACTCGCCGATCAGCTCTACGCCGCCATCGTGCGCTCGCCTCATGCCCATGCCGACATCCGCGGCATTGACAGCAGCGCCGCGCTGAAGCTACCGGGCGTGCACGCCGTGCTTACCGGTAAGGATTATGCGGCAGACGCACTCGGCTCGCTGCCGTCGATGGCGCCGTACAAGAAGCGCGACGGCAGCCCGATGTATCTGCCGCCGCGGCCGCCGATCGCCATCGACCGTGCCATGCACGTCGGCTATCCGGTGGCGGTGGTCGTCGCCGACACGCTCGACCGGGCGCGCGATGGCGTAGAAGCCGTCGCGGTCGACTACGCGCCGCGCCCGGCGGTGGTGTCGGCGTGCGACGCCTTCGCGCAAGGCGCGCCGCAGCTCTACGCCGATTGTCCGAACAACGAGGCCTATTTCTATCAGGCCGGCGACAAGGCCAAAACCGACGCGGCGTTCGCAGCGGCCGCCCACGTGGTCGAGCAGCGCCTCGTCATCAATCGCGTCACCGCCAATCCGCTCGAGCCGCGCGGCGTCACCGGCATCTACGACGCCGGCACCCAGCGCTACACGCTGCATTGCGGCTTCCAGCGGCCGTGGCTGTTCCGCAACGACATCGCCCGCACCACGCTGAAAATCCCTGAGGCCGAGTTGCGCCTCGTCACCGGCGACATCGGCGGCTCCTATGGGCTGCGCGGCTCGGTCTATCCGGAAATCGTCTTGATGCTGTGGGCGGCGCGCCGGGTCGGGCGGCCGGTGAAGTGGACGCAGAGCCGCAACGAAGCCCACGTCAGCGACGACGATGCGCGCGACAACATCGTCGATGCGGCGCTGGCGCTCGATAACGACGGCAAATTCCTCGGCGTGCGCATCCGCAGCTTCGGCAATCTCGGCGCCTTCGTCTCGTTCCGCGGCGCCATGCCGCCGGTGGTCAATATCGGCACCGTGGTCGGCACCTACTTGACGCCGGCGCTGCATGTCGCGATCTCCGGCATGCTGACCAATACCCACTGCACCTCGCCCTATCGCGGCGCCGGCCGGCCGGAAGCGTCCTACATGATCGAGCGGCTGATCGACATCGCCGCCGACAGGCTCGGCGTCGATCCGGCGGAGCTGCGCCGCCGCAACACCATTCCGCCGCAGGCCATGCCCTACAAGACGCCGCTCGTCTTCACCTACGACAGCGGCCGCTTCGAGGAAAATCTCGACCGCACCACGAAGCTCGCCGACTGGTCGGGCTTCGAGTCGCGGCGCAAGGAAGCGGCTAAGCGCGGAAAATTGCGCGGCATCGGCATTTCCAACACCATCGAGCAGGCCGCCGATCCGACCATCGAGACCGCGGAAATCCGCTTCGATCCGCTCGGCGGCATGACGCTCGTCACCGGATCGGTTTCCCACGGCCAGGGACACGCCACGATCCAGACGCAAATTCTGGTGGACCGCCTCGGCGTCGACCCCGAGCGCGTCAAGTTCATCCAGGGCGATACCGATGCGGTTGCGTTCGGCATGGGCACCGGCGGCTCGCGCTCGACCACCATGAGCGGCGGCGCCATCGCGCTGGTCAGCGACAAGATCGTCGCCAAGGGCACAAAGCTGGCCGCGCATTTGATGGAAGCGGCCGAAGGCGACGTCGAATTCAAGGACGGCCGCTTCACCATCGCCGGCACCGACCGTTCGACCGGCATCCACGACGTGGCCCGCGCCGCGTTCCAGCTCGACAAATTGCCCGCCGGCATGGAGCCCGGCCTTTACGAGACCGCGACTTATCGCGCCCGGACGGGGAATTTCCCGAACGGCTGTCACGTCTGCGAGGTCGAGATCGATCCCGAGACCGGCACCACCCAAATCGTCGGCTACTGGGTGGTCGACGACGTCGGCGTCGTCATCAACCCGATGCTGGTGAAAGGCCAGATCATGGGCGGCATCGCCCAAGGCTTGGGCCAGGTCTTGATGGAGGACAAAGCTTACGACGCCGAAGGCCAGGTGCTCACCGGGTCGTTCATGGACTACGCCATGCCGCGCGCTGACGATTTCTGCCCCGTGGTGATCGAGGACAATCCGGTGCCGACGCCGACCAATCCACTCGGCGTCAAGGGCGCCGGCGAAGCCGGCACCGTCGGCTCGCTGTCCGCAGGCGTCAACGCCATCGTCGATGCGCTCTCCGTGCTCGGCATCCGCCACGTCGACACGCCGTGCACGCCGTACCGGGTATGGCGGGCGATCACGGACGCGAAAGCGCCCTCGCCTGCCGCATAATAGACCATGGCTCTCGATCTGCGCCCGTTCGGCGTCGCCACTGCCGGGTTCTGCGCCTTCGTCAATCTGTACTCGCCGCAGGCGCTGCTGCCGGAGCTGGCAAACGATTTCCATGTCGGCGCCGGCGAGATCTCGTCGTTGATGACCGCAGGCACCGGCGCGATCGCGCTCACGGCACCGTTTACCGGCGTGCTCGCCGACAGCGTCGGAAGGAAGCGCCTGATCACCGCCGCGATGTTCCTGATCGTGATTCCGACCATAATCATGACGTTCGCCACCACCGTGCCCGAGATGGTGTTCTGGCGCTTCGTCCAGGGTCTATTGGTGCCGCCGATCTTTACCGTCGCGGTCGCCTATATCGGCGACGAGTGGCCGGCCTCCGACGTCGCCCGCGTCGCCGGACTCTATATGGTTGGTTCGAGCGTCGGCGGCTTTTCCGGCCGCTTCATCCCCGGCATCCTGACCGACGTCATCGGCTGGCGCGCCGCCTTCGACGTGGTGGGGCTGATCACCCTGGCCGCCGCCATCGTCGTGGCGCTCACGCTCAAGCGCGAGCGCAATTTCGTGCCGTCCGGCGGCTTCTTCGCCTCGATCGGCCACATGGGGCGCCACATCCGCGATCCACGGCTGATCGCGACCTTTGCCATCGGCTTCGGCGTGTTGTTCAACTTCGTCGATACGTTCACCTATATCGGCTTCCATCTCGCCGCGCCGCCATACGCGTTCTCGGCGACGCTGATCGGCGGCCTGTTCTTCACCTATCTCGCATCCAGCATCGCCGTGCCGTGGGTCGGCCGCGGCATCGCCCTGTTTGGCCGCCGCCGCTTCGTGCTCGGCATCATCGCGCTGTGGATCGTCGGCGCACTGCTGATGCTGGCGCCGCCGGTCACGGTGATCCTTGCCGGGCTGACGCTGTGCGCAATCTGCGGCATGATGAGCCAGACGGTGGCGACGGGCTACGTCACCATGACGGCCAAGGAGGGCCGCTCGTCGGCGGTCGGACTCTATGCATCGCTCTATTACGTCGGCGGCAGCGCCGGCGCCTTTTTCGGCGGTATCGCCTGGACGCTGGCCGGTTGGCCCGGCTGCGTCGCCAGCATCGCCGCCATGCTGGCGGTCATCGCCGTGATCGTCACGGCGGCGTGGGACTAATCGGAGTCATAAAAAGGAAACGCCATGGTGTCGGAAAGCCAGTTTTCGTTCCTGCGGTCGATCGATACGCCGACCGTCTGCAACCTGATCGAGATCGTCGCGCCGGAGCGCCGTGGCGCAGGCTACACGGTCACCCACCTGCACTGCCCGTTTCCCGATCTGCCGCCCATGGTCGGCTTCGCCAAAACCGTAACGATCCGCTCGCGCAACGCGGTGTCGGGGCCGAGCTATATGGCCAAACGCATGGATTATCTCGACTACGTGGCGGCCACACCGCAGCCGAGCGTGGTGATGATCGAGGACAAGGACGAGCCTGCCGGTTACGGCGCATTCTGGGGCGAAGTGCAGACCAACGTGCACAAGGCACTGGGTTGCCTCGGCACCGTGACCAACGGCTCGATCCGTGACATCGCCCAGGTCGCCGAGGGCTTCCAGATGCTCGCCGGCTCGATCACGCCGTCGCACGCCTATGTGCACGTGGTCGAGTTTGGCGTTCCGGTCACCATCCACGGCATGGAGGTGATGAGCGATGATCTCATCCACGCCGACCGCCACGGCGCCGTCGTCGTGCCTGCGGACAAGATCGATGCCATGAGGACTGCGCTCGACGGCCTGATGAAGCAGGAGGCTCGCATCATCGCCGCCGCGAAATCAGGCAAGGGCGTTGAAGCGATCAAGGCCGCGTTCCGCGGCTAAAGCATGATCCCGAAAAAGCCGGCCCTCGGACTTGGTCCGAAGGTGGCAACCGATTTTCGGAAAAGATCATGCGCAAGCAAAAGGCTAGAGCGGGATGACAATTCGACCAAAACTCATTCCGCTCTAGCAGCAAACCGATCCTGGGAGGAAGCCATGCCACGCATCGCCATCATCGACCGCGCCAACATGAATGCCGAGCAGGCGCGCGTCTACGACGCCGCCAAGGCCGGCAGCGGCATTGTCGGCGGGCCGTATTATGCCTATATCCGGCTGCCGAAATTGTTCGAGGCGGCGCAGAACATACGCGAGTCGCTATCGGGTGGGCCGCTATCGCCGCGCGAGCAACAAATCATCAATCTCACGGTCGCACGGCACTGGGGCGCGCGCTATCCGTGGTTCGCGCAGGCGCGCCGCTCGCTCGCCGTCGGCATTCCGCAGGCGGTCATCGACGCGATCAACACCCGCAAGGTGCCGGACTTGCCGGACGTGCGCGAGCGCGCCTGCCACATCGTGGCCAGAGAGCTTCTCGCCAACAAGAACCTGACTGACGGTACTTACGCGGCCGCGGAAAAAGATTTGGGCATCGAGAGCCTGGTCGCAGCGGTGGCAACGACCGGCAGCTTCTCGATGACCTGCATGACGGCGAACACCTTCGGCATCGAGCCGCCGGCGGAAAATCCCACCCCGCTCGCGCCATAGCCGTGCGCCATTGCGAGGAGCGAAGCGATGAGGCAATGCAGGCCGAGGCGCCGAACCGGATTGCTTCGCGGAGCTTGTCATCGGGCCGGCCGCTTCGGGCCGGACCCGTTGGCTCGCATTGACAAGGCATCCGCGCTCGGAGGCCAGCGCGGCCGATATCCGGCGGACAGCACGGCAAGGATCGCAGGCGGCGTGAGCACATCGACCACGACGCCGCGCGGGCGCCTCCGGCGGCGGTCGTAACCTTCAGGCGTCCAGTGCAGCAGCGCGCCGCCGCGGACGGCCGACGCCGCTCCGTCCAGCACGATCAAGGCGCCGTCAGGCAGCGCGTCGATGTTGCGCCGGTGCAGGCGCTTGGCGCGTCCGTTGAGACGCTCGCGATGCAGCACCTCATCCATCGTGTCGGCGTAGGGCCGCGTGCGCAGGCGATGCGCCTTGCGCCATGCCTCGGCAAAAACTTCGGCATCCTCGCGGCGGCACTCGAAACAGGGCCGATGCCCGGCGGCCAGTGCGGTCGGCTCGTCGAGAAAAAATAGCTCGGTATAGTAACGGCCCCAGACGTCGCGCTGGCGATCCTTGAAGTCGAGCACGCAGCAAATCCATTGCCGCGACGTCCAACGTCGCGCCGTCAGCGTCTTGGCGTCGGTGTGAAACCGGCCGCCGCGGTTGCCGAACAACGTGCCACGCGCCGGCGTGGCAAACAGCTCACCGAACGGACTGACGCGGTTCTGCAGCGGCATCGTTCGCTCGCATGGTTGGCGCGACGGCGCAACAATAGCGACTCCTCGAACTTCTGCATCATCGATAACACGTAAACCGCGGAGCTCGAGCTCGAATTTTGCCAGGGTGTCAATGCCGAAAAGCTGGAAACTCAATCGCTTGCAGTAGCCTGCGCTGACGCCGATTCCTGAACGCCGCCTACTTACGAGGCGCGGCCGGACCCGATAAGGTCCCGCCACGTGCGGAGGAAACGATGGGCAAGAAAATCGCGTTTGTCGGGGCGGGTGCGGTCGGCGGCTATACCGGCGCCCACATGGTCAAGTCCGGCGAGGACGTCACCCTCATCGACCCGTGGCCGGCTCACGTCGAGCACATGCGCGCCCACGGACTGCGCGTAACCCACGCCATGACGGAGCCGGAATTCACGGTGCCGGTGCGGGCGCTGCACGTCACCGACGCCCAGCAGCTCGCCAGGGAAAAACCAGTCGACATCGCTTTCGTCTGCATGAAGTCCTACGACACCGCCTGGGCGGCGACGCTGATCAAGCAATATCTGGCGCCCGACGGCTATGTCGTGTCGCTGCAGAATTGCATGAACGAGGAGACCATCGCCGGCGTGGTCGGCTGGGGCAAGACGCTCGGCTGCATCGCCAGCTCGATCACCGTGAATCTGCCGGAGCCCGGCCACGTCCATCGCGGCGCCGCCAAGCACGGCGCCGCCCACACCGTGTTCCGCGCCGGCGAAGTGCACGGCCGCATCACGCCGCGCGCCGAAGAGATCTGCCGGCTGGTCGGCTATGCCGACAGCGCGAAAGTCACCAACAATCTGTGGGGCGAGCGCTGGTCGAAGCTCGTCGCCAACGCCATGGCCAACGGGCTATCGGCCTGCACCGGCTTGGGCGGCGGCGCCATGCTCAAAAGCGATCCGATCCGCCGCTTCTCGACCCGCCTCGGCTCGGAAGCGATCCGCGTCGGCCAGGCGCTCGGCTACGAGCTCGAAGACATCCTGCACCTGCCGCCGGAGACGATC
The DNA here is from genome assembly GCA_030039105.1 of Xanthobacteraceae bacterium. Classification (GTDB taxonomy): domain Bacteria; phylum Pseudomonadota; class Alphaproteobacteria; order Rhizobiales; family Xanthobacteraceae; genus BOG-931. Next base: position 5,986 of record JASHQO010000241.1, on the reverse strand, counting down.
GCCCGCGCCGGCGAAGGCGACGCCGAAGCGACGCGCATCTGCGACGAGCAGCGCTTCAAGGACTCGGGCCGCACCGCTGCCGGCCAGAAACCGTCGATGGGCCAGGACATGGAGAAAGGCCGCCGCACCGAGATCGAATTCTTGAACGGCCTGATCGTGCGCGAAGGCGAAAAGGTCGGCCTGCCCTGCCGCGCCAACGCGGTGCTGACCGACTTGGTCAAGAAAGTCGAGCAGGGCGAGCTGCAGCCCGATCCGAAGCACATCACCGAGCTGCGGCTCAACTGATCGGAGCCGGGTCAAGTGGAGCGAAACCCGGGAACGATCGTGCGACTGCCGCGCCATCCCGGATTTCACTTCGTTCAATCCGGACGACCTCCTGAATTGAGCCTGCGGCATGGCAGCCCGGATTAGGTAGCCCCCCACTTCCGATTTGTCCGTTCAACCCGCTACCATGCGTTGTCGGTTCGGGACCACACAGGGGTGAGGCCGTGAGTCGTCGGCCGAAACGGCGCGACTTGGCCAAAATGACGCGACGTCGCAAGGCGACGGCGTCAAAGCGTCGTCATGGGCCGGCGGCGGCGCGTCGGCGCGCGGCATCGACCGCCGGCCGCGCGACCAAGGTGGCGCGGCTGCGCCGCGAGCTGAACGAAGCGCTGCAGTTGCAGGCCGCGACCGCCGAGGTGCTGCAGATCATCGCGAGCTCGCCGGGCGATCTGCAGCCGGCCTTCGGCAAGATGCTGGCCCATGCCGCGCGCATCTGCGACGCCCGCTATGGCAATGTGTATCGCCTGCAGGGCGACGCGCTGCATCTGGTGGCATCCCACAACACGCCGCCCGCTTTGGTCGAGGCGCGCCGCGTGGTCCGCCTCAACCCGAAACTGCCGTTCGGCCGCATGGCGGCGACCAAGGCTGCGGTGCAGGTCGCCGACATCATGGCGGAGGCGGCTTACGTGGTCGGCCGCGACCCGCGCCTCGCTTTACCCATCGAGATCGGCGGCGCGCGCACGGTGCTGGTGGTGCCGATGCTCAAGGACGGCGAAGTGATCGGCGCCTTCAGCCTGTACCGCCAGGACGTGCGGCCGTTCACCGACAAGCAGGTCGGGCTGCTGACCGGCTTCGCCGCCCAGGCTGTCATCGCCGTGGAGAACACGCGCCTCCTCAACGAGCTGCGCCAGCGCACCGCGGAGCTCGGCCGCTCGATCGCCGAGCTGCAGCGCGAGCGCAACAACAAGCTCATGAACATGGAGGCGATGGCGGCGTCGCTCGGTCACGAGGTGCGGCAGCCGCTCGCCAGCATTGCCTCGAACGGCAGCGCGGCGCGGCGCTTTCTCGGCCACGATCCGCCCAACTACGACGAGGCGCGGCAGGCTCTGGAGCGGATGGTTCGCGACAGCCATCGTGCCAGCCAGGTGTTCGACAATCTGCGCGCGCTGTTCGGCCATGCCGATCGCGGTCACGAGCCGGTCGACGTCAATGCGCTGGCGCGCGGCGTGCTCCACGCCCTGGAGCAGGAGCTCAAAGAGCGCAACATCACGACGCAGGCGGAGCTGCGGGGCGGCCTGCCGCTGGTCATGGGCCACCGCGGTCAACTGCAGGAAGTCTTCGTCAACCTGATCCGCAACGCCATCGAGGCCATGGATTCGCCCAGGGACCACCGCCGCGTCCTGCAGGTGCGGGCCGCGCTCGATGGTGACAGCACCGTCGTCGTCGACATCGAGGATTCCGGGCCGGGCATCGACCCCGAGCAGCTCGCCAACATCTTCGAGGCCTTCATCACCACCAAGCCGCACGGCATGGGGCTCGGTCTCGCCATCTGCCGCATGATCATCGAGCGCCACGGCGGCAAGCTCACCGCGCTGCCGGCGCAGCCGAGCGGCTCGATTTTCCGGGTAGCGCTGCCCGGCAGCTTTAGCTCTTGACCAGTCCGGCGCCGCGGGCGACGTCGGACCAGCGGGTAAATTCGCTGCGAATAAAAGCGCCGAATTCGTCGGGCGTGGCGTCGAGCGGCTCGTAGCCCTGCTTGGCCAGCATATCGACGACCTCGGGCGTATGCATGCCCTTGCGTGCGGCGGCGTTGATCCTGTCGACCACCGGCGCCGGCGTTCCGGCCGGCGCCAACAGGCCCAACCACAGGCTGGTATCGAAATCCGGCACGCCGGCTTCCGCCATGGTCGGCACGTTGGGCAGCGTGTCGGAGCGCTTGTTGGACGCGACCGCGAGCGCCACGAGTTGGCCGGCATTGATCTGGCCGAGCGCCGACGACAGGATGTTGAACGTGAGATTGATGCGGCCGGCAACCAGGTCCTGGACCACCTGCGGGCTGCCGGGATACGGCACGTGAGTCATCTTGACGCCGACGCGCTGCGCGAACATTTCCGCGGCGAGATGCGGCAGGCTGCCGTTGCCGACCGAGCCGAACAGCAACTGGCCGGGCTTGGCTTTGGCGATCGCGATCAACTCGGCCACGTTCTTGACTTTGAGATCAGGATTGACCGCGAGCACGAAAGTTCCTCTGGCGAGCGGCGCCACCGGCGCAAAATCCTTGCGCATGTCGAAGCTCACGTCAGGGTTCGAGATCTGATAGGTCAGCGTCGACAGCGCCGGCACGAACAGCGTGTAGCCATCGTTGGCGGCGCGGGCGACGTATTGCGCGGCAATGCTCGATCCGGCGCCCGGCTTGTTCTCGACCACGAATTGCTCGCCGATAAACGGCTCGGCACCTTTGGCAAAGGCGCGGCCGATGATGTCCGACGCCGCACCCGGCGTAAAGCCGATGATGACGTGGATCGGCCGCGCCGGATAGTTCTCCGCTCGCGCCGCGCCCGCGACCAGCGGCAGCGCCGCCGCGCCTGCGGTCAGGCGCAGAAAAGTCCTTCGCGCTAACGTCATGATGATGCTCCCTGCGAATGTTTGAGGCGAATGCGCCGGGTCAATGAATCAATCCGGCTTGATGCCGGCGGCCTTCACTACCGGCCACCATTTCTCGATCTCTGCCTTCTGATAGGCGCCGAGCGCCGCCGGCGTGAGCTGGTCGCGCGGTGGAATCTCGAAGCCCTGCGCTTCGAGCTTTTGCCGCACGCCGGCGTCGGCCAGAACGCCGACCGCGGCAGCGTTGAGCTTGTCGACAATGTCCTTCGGCGTGCCCCTCGGCGCGAAGATCGCCGCCCACAGCGCAAAATAGAAGCCGTGCAATCCAGCCTCGTCCATGGTCGGAATGTCCGGCGCGATCTTGATGCGCTCGTGGGTGGTCAGGCCGAACGCCTTCACGTTGCCGGCGCGCACTTGCGGCTGGGCGGCCGCGATGGTGATGAACACCGCATCGATATGGCCGGCGATGACGTCCTGCATGGCCGGCGCGGCGCCGCGATAGGCGATCAGGTTGAATTGCGTGCCGGTGTCCTGGCGCAGCAAGCGGCCGAGCAGATCGGGCGGACTGCCGGCGCCGGCGGTCCCGAACGACGCCTTGTCGGGATTGGCCTTCAGCCAGGCGATGAACTCCTGCAGGTTGGCCGCCGGATTGTCCTTCTTCGCGATGAGCACCATCGGCGCCGCCGGCAACAGCACCACCGGCTCGAAATCGTTCACCACGTCATAGTCGAGCTTGTAGATGGCGGGGTTGGTAACGGAGGTATTCCAGTTGGCGCAGACCAAAGTGTAGCCGTCGGGCGCCGCATGGGCGACGCGGCCGGAGCCGATGGTGCCGTCGGCGCCGCTGGCATTGTCGATGACGATGGTCTGGCCGAGCGCCGCACTCATGCCCTCGGCCATGACGCGGGCGATGATGTCGCTGAGCGCGCCGGGCGCGAACGGCACCACCATGGTGACGCGCCGCGACGGATAAGTGTCGGATCGCGCGACGCCGGCGAGCGTCGGCAGCGCCACCGCGCTCGCGGCGAGCGACAGGAACCGTCGACGACGAAGCATCATGACACCGCCCTCTCCCGCGCGTTGGCCGCCGTCTTGTGGCGTCACGGCGTGACGCGCACGCGATCGCCGTCCGGCCGCAAATTCGCGCCGAGCTTTTTGCTCCGTTCGCCGAGATTAGCGAGGGTCTCGGCTTCGTCGTCAATGCGGCATAAGAACGTCTCGTTGTCGCCGTTGCTGCGCACAAAACGGAAGTCGCACGAGCGGACCGCGCCGTCGTCATAGCGCAGCTCGACCAGCATGCCGACCCAGCCGGAATGGGCGCGGCCGAGATGGCCGGTCGAGAAGGTAAGGTTGCACAGCCCGTAGAAGATCGGCCGGCCCTTATAGAGCTCGACCGGAAGCGGATAATGCGGCCCGTGGCCGATCACGATGTCGGCGCCGGCATCAATCGCGGCGCGGCCGATCTCGGTCATGTATTGCAGCGGCTCGCGGCCGAGCCCCCAGTGGCACGAGGCGACGACGATATCGACTTGCAGCCGCAAGCTCGCGATGTCGTCGCAGAATTCGCGCAGATAGTGCGGATCGGCCCAGGTCACGATCACCGGCGGCACGCCGGGCCGGTTCGGCGGCGGCACGCCGGGCGCAACACGGCTGGTCGGCACGTGATAGGCGGTATGGCCGAGGATCACGGCGATTCCCGGCGAGTCGGCATGGGCTTCGTGATCGGTCGGCCAGTACACCGAGCTGCGCTGCACCGCGCCGACGCGCAAGCCGTTGCGGGCGACGATCACGGGCTTGCGGGCCGCGGCGAGATTGCCGCCGGCGCCGGTGTGCAGCACGCCGACCTGATCGAGTCTCGCGATCGAGGCGGCGATATTGTCGGCGCCGTAATTGACGTTGTTGGCGATGCCGACGGCGTGGATGCCGCAGAGCCGCAGCGCCTCGCCGCCGATCTGCGGATCGGCAAAAAAGCCTTCCGTCGCGTGGGAGCGCCGCGGCGGCAGGTGCAGGCAGCATTCCAGATTGCCGAACACCACGTCGGCCGCGTGCAGCGCGTCGGCGACGCGGCGAAACGGAACGGTCGCGTCGATGACGTTCATGAGATTGACGTCACCGGTCAAAATCAGCCTGCCTGTCATTTCCCCCTCGCAGAAACGCAGGGCCGCGGCAGACGACCGCGCGGCCCATCGTCGAATCTACACCATCACGGGGAGAGCGCCAGGACGCCGCGACGCATCGGCGCCACGCTGCGGCAAGCAAGGTCGGCGCGCTACATCAGCTTGTCGGTGACGCAGGATTTGATCGCCGGCGGCACCGCCGATTCCGGCACTTCGACCGTCTCGTCTTGCCCGTTCTTGTCGCGGGTCAGCCGATAGCGGAAGGCGTCGCGCTCCGGCCCGGGCTTCTGCGGCTGCGCCTTGCCGTGGAACAGCGCTTCGACCGCGGCGCGATCAGCGGCCGAGAGCGCCTCGATGTCCTGCTCGCCGGTGCTCTTGAGCTTCGAGCCGGGCAAGCCGAAACCGGCCAATCCGCCGATCCGCTCGATCTTCAACCTGCCCATGGCGTGCACTCCCTGTCCGGCCGCGGCCGGCGCGCTACAGCCCGACTTGCCGCCATCCGGCATCGACTGCGTTAACCACAGCAGAATCGCCAGAGAAGAGGTCAGACGCGACGGAACAGGTACGATTGGCAAAGGCCTTCATCTTCATATTGGGGGTCGGGCCAAAGCCGGTGAGCGATTTGTACCAAATCTTGCCGACCTTGTCCCAACTGTTGCCGCCGACGGCCTTGCAGATCGTCGCGAACGCCAGATTGGGAATGCCGCTCGAAACGTGCGGGTCCATGCCGGTCTTGAATTGCGAATATTTGGTCGGCTGCGGCGACAGGCAATGGTCGGCATCCGGCTCCGACAGGTCGCGCAGGCAGGTGAAGCCCCTTTGCTGCGCCGTCGCTCCCATGATGTCGGCGCCGATCAACCAGTCGGCGGCGTTGACGTTCTGGTTGGCTTCCCATTGCCGGAACATCGAGCCGAAACAATCCGACAGGCTCTCATTGAGACCGCCGGGCTCGTTGACGTAAGTGAGTTGCAGCGAGTGCTGGGTGACGCCGTGGGTCAACT
>JASHQO010000240.1 GCA_030039105.1 Xanthobacteraceae bacterium | reverse complement strand
CGCGCAACGGCTGCCCGGCCGCATCGCGCACCAGCGCGAAACCGCGCGCCAGCACGCCGCGATAGGAAAACGCGGCGAGGAGCTGTCCGGCGCGTTCGAGCTGGGCAAACTGCCGGTCGAGCCTGACCCAGATGGCGCGCTCGGCGCGCTCCGTGAAAGCATCGAGCCGCTCGCGCTGGCGAGCGTGCTGGGTCCGGTGCGCCGCGATGTTGGCGGCGATGCTCGCGCGCAGCCGCTGCGCCATGCCGCCATAGCGCTCGCGCCGGCGCTCGATCGTCGACCGCAGCAATTGCGGGCTGAGCCGTCCGCCGATGCGCGAATAATCGACGCGGTGGATTTGCGCATTGGCGCGCAGCGCCCGGCCAAGCCCGGCGGCGGCGTGGTCGAGCCGTTGCCGCGGCACCGCGACAACCTCGTCGGCATCGGGCAGCGCCCGCGCCGCGGCACGCAGCTCGGTGCGCCGCGCTGCCTGATTGCGCCGCCACGAGGCGAGCGCTCGCCGCGCCAGCGAATCGACGTTGAGCATGAGGTCGGCACGCACCGGCACCGCCATCTCGGCCGCCGCCGTCGGCGTCGGCGCGCGGCGGTCGGCGGCGAAATCGATCAAGGTGACGTCGGTCTCGTGGCCGACCGCGGCGATGAGCGGAATCATGCTGGCGGCCGCCGCCCGCACCACGATCTCTTCGTTGAACGACCATAGATCTTCGAGCGAGCCGCCGCCGCGGGCGACGATCAGCAAATCCGGCCGCGGCAGTCGGCCGCGCTCCGGCAGCGCATTGAAACCATGAATCGCCGCGGCGACCTCGGCCGCCGAGCCTTCGCCCTGCACCTTCACCGGCCAAACCAGCACATGGCGCGGAAAGCGATCGTCGAGCCGATGCAGAATGTCGCGAATGACGGCGCCGGTGGGCGACGTGACGACGCCGATCACGTTCGGCAGATACGGCAAGAGCTGCTTGCGCGCCTCGTCGAACAGGCCTTCGGCGATGAATGTCTTGCGCCGCTCCTCCAACAGCGCCATCAGCGCGCCGAGGCCGGCAGGCTCCAGCGTCTCGACGACGATCTGATACTGCGAGCGGCCCGGATAGGTCGTCAGCCGGCCGGTGACAATCACTTCGAGTCCGGCCTCGAGACGAATCTTTATGCGCGGCGCGGTCGAGCGCCAGATCACGCCCGAGATGCAGGCGCGATCGTCCTTGAGGTCGAAATAGACGTGGCCGTTGCCGTGGTAGCTCACCTTGCCGAGTTCGCCGCGCACGCGCACGAAGCCGTAGGCGTCCTCGATGGTGCGCTTGAGCGCCGCCGACAGCTCGGAGACGGTGAGCTCCGGCAGATTGAGCCGCGGTTCGTCCATGTCAGCGACCTAGCACGACAGTCCGTTCCGGCAAAAACGCAGCAGCGCACGCCTTCGGTCCGTGACACGAGGTTTTGTCGTGACATTGTCGGGCAAAAGATGCTAGTCTCACATCGAGGAGCCCAAAATGCCTCAACGCATCAAGCGGACGGAAAAGCTCGATCTTCGGCTGAGCCGGGCCGCTAAGCAGACTTTGCAAGCCGCGGCAACCGCCGAGCGCAAGTCGGTCAGCGAATTTGTGCTCGACACCGCGTTGCGCGAGGCCGAGGAGCGGCTCGCCGATCGGCGCGTATTCACGCTTGACGGCAAGCGATGGGACGCATTTGTCGCTGCGCTCGATGCGCCGCCGCGCCGTCATCCGCGCCTCGAGCGGCTGTTTCGCGAGCCGTCGGCGTTCGATGCCAAAAGCGAAACGTGACGCCTTCGCTTCACATCGAAAAGCTCGATCGCAGCCATGCCGTCGAAACGTTCACTTGCGGGCAGCCGGATCTTGATCGCTTCCTCGTTCGGCATGCGCTGCGTATCCAGCAGGCAAATTCCTCGCAAACCTACGTCGCCGTGAGCGGCAACGCGATAATCGGCTTTTACACGATCGTCGCAAGCGAGGTTGAAGACGCCGACGCGCCTGAGCGCGTAGTGAAGGGCATGCCGCGCCATCCGATCCCGCTCCTGGTGCTGGCGCGCCTCGCCGTTCACAGCAATGCGCGGGGACGCGGCATCGGCTCCGGACTGTTGCTCGACGCGCTCGGGCGCACGCTGCAAGTCGCCGACGTGATTGGCGTGCGCGCGCTTGCCGTTCACGCCAAAGACGACCGCGCCGCCGCCTTCTACCAGCACTTTGGTTTCACGCCGTCGCCGACGGACGCGCGCCACCTGTTCATGATCGTCAAGGATATTCGGCTCGCGGCGGGCCAAAAGCCTTGAAACGTCGGCCTGCTTTATTGGCCGGCGACGCTCTTGAGCGTCGGGCAGTCGCGTTTGTCGTACGCCTGGTCGACCGGCGCGTAGTTCGCCTTGTCCACCACGACGGTCTTGAGCATGACCTCCTTCGGCACGTCTTCCTTGCGCACGCTGCGCACGGCCAGCTCGAGCGCGACGCAGCCCATGGCGAACGAATCGTAATCGCCGCTGCCGATGATGGCGCCGGATTCGATCAGGTCCATGACCTCGCGGCTGGCATTGATGCCGACCACCAGCGACTTTTTGCCGGCGGCTTTGAGGGCATCGACCGCACCGATCGCCATCGGATCGTTGGCGGCGAGGATACCGTCGATCTGGGGAAAGCTGCGCAGCAGCTCGGCCGTCACCTGCTGCCCCGTCGGACGGGCGTAGTTCGCCGATTTTGCGGCCAAAAGCTTCACGTCGGAAAATTCCTTGATCGCGTCGCGAAAGCCCTGGGCGCGTGCGATGGCGGTGCGATTGCCATCGGGACCGTCGAGGATCACCACGCTGCCCTTGCCGTTCATCGCCTTGATGAGGTAGCCGCCGGTAGCCCGCGCCAGCGCGACGTCGTCGATTCCGACATAGCCGGCGATGTCGCCGGCCTTGAGCCGCTCGTTGACATTGAACAGCGGAATGTGCGCGGCGTTGATCTTGTCGACGGCGCCTTGCGCCTTGGTGTAATCGACCGGGTCGAACACGATGGCCGCGGGCTTGTCCTTGATGGCGTCGTCGACCAGCTTGTCCTGCGCGGTGACAGTGTCTCCGGTCGACGGCAAATACTGGATCACCTCGACGCCGAGAGTCTTGCCGGCGGCCGCGGCGCCGGCGCGCAGCGCGGCGAAGATCGGGCTGCCTTGGCTCTTGGTGAACACCGCGATGGTCTCGGCTTGCGCACGCGGCGCGCTGCAAACGGCGAGCGCCGCCGCGATTGCGGCGGCAATTCGGAGTGTGGACGGCACGGGTCGGTCCATGGGCTTTTGCCTTTGACCTGATTAGTGTTGTGCGTCGCGGGCGCCGGTCAAGCCCCCGTCGCCCGCGGATCTGCCGCAAACCTGCCGGAAAACGCGTCCCGATACATGAACATTCTGCTCCTGGGCTCCGGCGGGCGCGAGCATGCGCTGGCCTGGAAAATGGCGGCAAGCCCGCTCACCGACCGGCTCATCTGCGCGCCGGGCAATGCCGGCATCGCCAAGGAAGCCGAGTGCGTCGCCCTCGACGTCGCCGACCACGCCGCGGTGATCGCGTTTTGCCGGACGAACCGCATCGACCTGGTCGTGGTCGGGCCGGAGGCGCCGCTGTGCGCCGGCATCGTCGACGATCTCGAGGCCGCCGGCATCAAGGCGTTCGGGCCGACCAAGGCCGCGGCCCGGCTCGAAGGCTCGAAGGGATTCACCAAGGATCTGTGCCGCGCCAACGGCATCCCGACCGCGGCTTACGGGCGCTTCACGGCGGCCGAGCCGGCCAAGGCCTATCTGCGTGCCCGCGGCGCGCCGATCGTGGTCAAAGCAGACGGGCTTGCTGCCGGCAAAGGCGTCGTCGTCGCGCAAAGCCTCGCCGAAGCCGAGGCCGCCGTCGACATGATGTTCGGCGGCGGAATTCCGGTCAGCAACTTGGGCGGAGCCGGCGGCGAAGTGGTGATCGAGGAATTCCTCGCCGGCGAAGAAGCCTCGTTCTTCGCCCTATGCGACGGCGACACCGCGATTGCGCTGACCACGGCGCAGGATCACAAGCGCGCCTTCGACGGCGACCGGGGACCGAATACCGGCGGCATGGGCGCCTATTCGCCGGCGCCGAATATCGACGACGCCATGAGCGCGCGCGTGATGGCCGAGATCGTCACGCCGACCTTGCGGGCGATGAAGGCGATGGGCGCGCCATACAAGGGCGTGCTCTATGCCGGGCTGATGATCGCTGCCGACGGGCCGAAGCTGATCGAGTACAACGCCCGCTTCGGCGATCCGGAAACGCAAGTGCTGATGCTCCGCCTGATGTCGGATCTGGTGCCGGCGCTGTTGGCGAGCCGCGACGGCCAGCTCAAATCCTTCGATCTGCGCTGGTACCCCGACCCGGCGCTCACGGTGGTGATGGCGGCGAAAGGCTATCCAGGACGCTACGAGCGCGGTTCGGTGATCGAAGGTCTCGACGCCGCCGCAAAGGTCGAAGGCGTGGAAATCTTCCACGCCGGCACCAAGGCCGACGGCACCCGCATCCTCGCCAATGGCGGCCGCGTGCTCGACGTCTCGGCCATCGGCAGGACGGTGCGGCAGGCGCAGGCGCGGGCCTATGAGGCGATCTCCCGCATCAAATGGCCCGAAGGCTTTTATCGCCACGACATCGGCTGGCGCGCGGTGGAGCGGGAAAAATCGCCCCGATGATCATTGGCTATGACGAGAATGGGCTGTCGACGTGACCGTCGTCGACACCTCAGCGATCATCGCCATCGTCACGCACGAATCGGAAGAATCCGCCTTTGTCGATATCCTCAACGGTTCGACCGCCGTCATGTCGATGGTTTCGTTCGTCGGATCATGGTTTGGTTTTTTCGTTGGAGCATGATCTTTTCGGCAAGCCGGTTTCCACTTTTCCGGATCATGCTCTAGACTCCGCGCATGACGAAAATCGACCGCCAGGAGGCATTTTCCGGCACGCGCGACGTCGCCGAGCGATTGCGTTTCGACGTCGCCCGGCTGGAAGATTACTTGCGCGCGCAGGTCAAGGACTTCGCCGGGCCGGTCACCGTCAGCCAGTTCAAGGGCGGCCAGTCGAATCCGACCTACCTGGTGGCAACGCCGGCGCGGCGTTACGTGCTGCGGCGCAAACCGCCCGGCAAGCTCTTGCCCTCCGCCCACGCCGTCGACCGCGAGCACCGCATCGTCAGCGCGCTGTACGCGCAGAATTTCCCGGTCGCCGAACCCATCCTCTACTGCGCCGACGAGAGCATCGTCGGCACGCCGTTCTTCGTCATGGCCTGCGTCGACGGCCGCGTGTTCTGGGAGCCGCAGATGCCGGCCGCGGATCCGGCCGAGCGCGCGCAAGTTTACGACGCCATGAACGCGACCATCGCGCGGCTGCACAGCTTCGAGCCGGCGGCGATCGGGCTCGGCGACTACGGCCGCGGCGAGAACTACGTGGCGCGTCAGGTCGATCGCTGGTCGAAGCAATACCGCGCCTCGGAGACCGAGGCTATCGACGACATGGAGCGCTTGATCGCCTGGCTGCCGGCGCATCTGCCGCCGGGCCGGCCGCCGCGCATCGTCCATGGCGACTACCGCCTCGACAACATCATCCTCGCGCCCGATGCGCCGCGGATCGCCGCGGTGCTGGATTGGGAGCTGTCCACGCTCGGCGATCCGCTCGCCGACTTCGCCTATCACCTGATGCAGTGGCACATGCCGCCGCACGATGCCGGCACCGGCTCGCTGTTAGGCCTCGATCTCGCCGCGCTCGGCATCCCGTCGCTGCCAGCCTATGTCGAGGCCTATGTCGCGCGCACCGGCCTCGACCCGCGGCCGCATCTGCCGGTCTACTTCGCCTATAATTTCTTCCGCCTCGCCGCGATCCTGCAAGGCATCGTCGGCCGCGTGCGCGACGGCACCGCGACGAGCGCCTACGCCGCGGCCAAAGCCGAAATGGTGCGGCCGCTTGCCGCCAAGGCCTGGGAGTTTGCGCTTAAGGCCGGCGCATGAAGACCATGGCGCTCGCGCTCGGTGGCGGCGGCGCGCGCGGGCTTGCCCATATTGCGGTGATCGAAGCGCTCGACGAGCTCGGCGTCACGCCCGCCGCAGTCGCCGGCACCTCGATCGGCGCGCTGGTCGGCGCCGCCTACGCAGCAGGCATGAGCGGCAAGGAGATGCGCCGCTACGCGATCGGTCTCGCCCATAACCGCGGCGAGATCATGCGCCGGCTGATCGCGGCGCGCGCCGGCACGCTCGCCAACCTGTTCAGCGGCGGTTTCGGCAGCGCCACCCAGCTCGATGCCGAAAAATTCTGCGCCCAGTTCCTGCCCGAAGCGGTGCCGGCGGATTTTTCCGCGCTCAAAATCCCGCTCACCGTGATCGCGACCGACCTGCACCGACGCCAGGAAGCGGCGCTGACGTCGGGGCCGCTGCATGCGGCGGTGGCCGGCTCGATCGCGATTCCCGGCCTGTTTCGCCCGGTCACCATCGACGGCCGCATCCTGATCGACGGCGGCACCACCAATCCGTTGCCGTTCGACCGGTTGCGCGGCCGCGCCGACGTCGTCGTCGCGGTTGACGTGTTCGGCCTGCCGATGGCAGAGCGCGTCGACATGCCGAGCATGTGGGAGAGCATGCTGACGTCGCTTCTGATCATGGGCTCGTCGATCGTCGCCGGAAAGCTCCACCACGGCGCGCCCGACCTGATGATTCGGCCGAATGTGACGATCTTCCGCACGCTGGATTTCTATCAGGCCAGCGCGATCTTGCGCACCGCCGACGCGGTGAAGGCCGAGGTGAAAGAAAAGCTCGACGCGCTGCTCGCTTAGCGTCATCGGCGCTGTTGGAAAAACTCCTTCAAGAGCGCGCTCGCTGCTGCCTCGGCCAAGCCGCCGTAAACGTCCGGCCGATGATGGCAGGTCGGCGAAGCGAAGAATTTCACGCCGTTGTCGACCGCGCCGCCCTTGGCATCGGCGGCGCCATAATAGAGCCGCCGGATGCGGGCAAAGGCGATGGCGCCGGCGCACATGGCGCAGGGCTCGAGCGTGACGTAGAGGTCGCAATCATCGAGCCGCTCGGAGCCGAGCGCGGCGCCGGCGGCGCGGATGGCGACAAGCTCGGCATGGGCCGTCGGATCGTGCGCGGCGACGACGCAATTGCCGGCGCGCGCGATCATTACGCCGTCGCGCACGACGATGCAGCCGACCGGCACCTCGCCGCGCTCGCCTGCCAGACGCGCCTCACTGAGCGCCAGGTCCATGAAAGATGCCATGGTCTGCGTCATGGCCAGGCTTGTCCCGGCCATCCATGTCTTTATTCGTTGAGGTGTATAAAGACGTGGATGCCCGGCACAAGGCCGGGCATGACGATTGAGCATCATGGTCGACGAGCGCGGAAAAAAGTCCGGCGAGCGTATCGCCAAGGCGATCGCCCGCGCCGGGCTGGCGTCGCGGCGCGAGGCGGAAGCGTGGATCGCCGCCGGCCGGGTCGCCGTCAACGGCACCGTGATCGATTCGCCGGCCTGCAACGTCAGCGGCGCCGACCGGATCACCGTCGACGGCGCGCCGCTGCCGACACGCGAGCGCACGCGGCTCTTCCTCTATCACAAGCCGCGCCGGCTGATGACGACGCACGCCGACCCGCAGGGCCGACCGACCATCTTTGCGCGCCTGCCGCAAGACCTGCCGCGGCTGGTCAGCGTCGGCCGCCTCGACTTCAACACCGAAGGGCTTCTGCTCCTCACCAATGACGGCGAGCTGGCGCGGACGCTGGAGCTGCCGTCGACCGGCTGGCTGCGCCGTTATCGGGTGCGGGCGCACGGCACGGTGACGCAGGCGCAACTCGATCAGTTGCGCGCCGGCGTGACGATCTCCGGGATTCACTATGGCGCCATCGAGGCTGCGCTCGAGCGCGTCCAAGGCTCGAATCTCTGGCTGACGTTTGCGATCCGCGAGGGCAAGAACCGCGAGGTGCGCAACGTGCTCGGCCATCTCGGCCTCGACGTCACGCGTCTCATCCGCGTCTCGTTCGGACCGTTCCAGCTCGGCGAATTGGCGCCGGGCGCGGTCGAGGAAGTTCGCACCCGGGCTTTGCGCGAGCAGCTCGGCGCCGGTCTTATCGCGGCGGCGGACGCGGATTTTTCCACGCCGGTTGCGCCACCCCGACCCGAACGGACGAAAGACGAGCGCCGCGAGGCGCAGAAGCCGCCGAATCATTCCTGGCGCATCCACGAGGACGACCGCCCGGGCAAGACGCTGCAACGCAAGTACCATGGCTCGCGCCGCGATGGCGCGCGCGAGCTTCCGCCGGGCAAGGCGCGCACCGGCACGCTGACCGATCGCAAGGGCCGCAGCGTTGCGGTCGAGCGGCACGGTCAACCGCCGGCGCGCGATGAGCCGCAACAAGCGTCACGCGAGCGCCGCTGGGAGAAGCGTGGCCGGCCACAGCGCGGCAAACACGGCCGCCGCCGCTCGCCCGATCGCGCCTCCGGTCCGCGGCCGCGCCAGCCGCGAGGCCGCTAGATGCGGGTTGTCGGCGGAGCCTTGCGCGGGCGCCCGCTTGCGGCACCGAAAACGCCGGCGATCCGTCCCACCGCCGACCGGCTGCGCGAAGCCCTGTTCAACATCCTCATCCACGCCTATGGCGATCCGATCGGCGGCGCGCGCGTGCTCGACCTGTTCGCCGGCACCGGCGCGCTCGGCATCGAAGCGCTGTCGCGCGGCGCCGCTTTTGCCTTGTTCGTCGACGACGGCGCCGAAGCGCGCGCGCTGCTGCGCGAGAACGTGGCGACGCTCGGGCTTGGCGGCACGGCCCGCATCTTCCGCCGCGACGCCACCAAGCTCGGCCCGGCGCATCCGATCGAGCCGTTCTCGCTGGTCTTTCTCGATCCGCCTTATGGCCGCGGCCTTGCCGAAACGGCGCTCGCCTCGGCGCGCGACGGCGGCTGGCTCACAGCCGACGCGCTGATCGTCGTCGAAGAGGCGAAGAAATCCGCTTTCGCGGCGCCGCCAAGCTTCGCCGAGCTCGAACGCCGCGGCTACGACGATACCGAGCTCGTCGTGCTGCGGCGCGCTACTCCGGCGTGATGCCGGCAGCCTCGATAGCATCGCCCGAGGTCTCGATCTCGCTTGCGACGAAGCTTTGCAGATATTGCGGCGTGCGTCGGCCAATCCTGCGCCTTGAGTGGCGCGGCCGGCGCACCGAGCGCAAGCAATACGAAGACAGCCAGCAGCCGACGCCCAAACATCCGATGCTCCGCGATTTTGCCTCAGCGCCGGCCGAACAGCCGCTCGATGTCGGTGAGCTTCAGCTCGACATAGGTCGGGCGGCCGTGGTTGCACTGGCCGGAGTTCGGCGTCGTCTCCATCTCGCGAAGGAGCGCATTCATCTCTTCGGGCTTCAGCCGCCGCCCGGCCCGCACCGAGCCGTGACACGCCATCGCGGAGGCGACCTGTAGGAGGCGCCGCTCCAGCGGCAAGGTCTCGTCCCACTCGCTCATGTGCTCGGCAAGGTCGCGCAGCAGGCCGGCACCGTCGATCTCGCCGAGAAGGGACGGCGTCTCGCGCAGCGCCACCGCGCCCGGGCCGAAGGACTCGATCGCGATGCCGTAGCGGGCGAGCTCGCCGGCGCGGGCGGTGAGCCGCTCGACGTCGGCCTCGTCGAGCTCGACGATTTCGGGGATGAGCAGGATCTGGCGCGCCACGCCGGTCTTCTCGATGGCGCTTTTGAGCTTCTCGTAGACGATGCGCTCGTGGGCGGCGTGCTGATCGACGATGACGAGGCCGTCGCGGGTCTGCGCCACGATATAGGTCTCATGGACCTGGGCACGCGCGGCGCCGAGCGGCCGGTCCATCAACGCGGCGGCGGGCTCCGCTGCATCGACACGCACATCCGCCGCCGGCGCGCCGACGTCGAACGCAGCCTGAGCCGCCTCGGCAAAGCCAGGGCGCAATCCACCTCCCCGCCCTCCCCCGCTTGCGGGGGAGAAATAGGGTGCGGGTCGCGCCGGGGATCGATGCCAATCCCAGTTGCGCGGCGGCGACGTGGCGGGACGGAACGCCGCGATGGTCGCCGAACCTCCCGTCGTGGCCGCACGGGTGCCGTCGCGCGTCAGCGCCGCCTTCAACGCCGAGACGATCAGCGCCCGCACCAGGCCGGCATTGCGAAAGCGCACCTCGGCCTTGGCCGGGTGCACGTTGACGTCGACCTCGGGCGCGGCAAGCGTGACGAACAGCGCCAGCACCGGATGGCGGTCGCGCGGCAGATAATCGGCATAGGCGCCGCGCACGGCGCCGAGCAGCAGCTTGTCGCGCACCGGCCGGCCGTTGACGAACAGATATTGGCCGAGCGCGTTGGCCCGCGTCAGCGTCGGCAGCGCGGCAAATCCCTCGACGACGACGCCGTCGCGCTCGGCGGCGATCGCGACGGCGTTGGCGCGAAAGTCGGCGCCCAGAATGTCGCCGAGCCGGGTCAGCCGGCCGGTGGCGCCCGGCAGCGCCGCCGCAAACGTCACCGGCGCGCGCTCCTCGCCGGCGAGCGTGAAGGCGACGTCGGGCCTGCTCATGGCAAGCCGCCGCACCACCTCGCGCACGGCTTCGGCCTCGGTGCGGTCGAGCTTGAGGAATTTCAGCCGCGCCGGCGTGGCATAAAACAAATCGCGCACCTCGACGCGGCTGCCTTCGCCAAGCGCCGCCGGCTTGACGTCGGATTTGACGCCGGCATCGACCGCGACGGCCCAGGCATGCGGCTCGCTCGCGTGCCGTGTCGCGATCGACAGCCGCGCCACCGCGCCGATCGACGGCAGCGCCTCGCCGCGAAAGCCGAGCGTACGGATCGCGACCAGATCGTCGTCGGCGAGCTTCGAGGTGGCGTGGCGCTCGACCGCGAGCGCGAGGTCGGCCCGCGTCATGCCCTCGCCATCGTCGCCGACCCGGAT
>JASHQO010000239.1 GCA_030039105.1 Xanthobacteraceae bacterium | reverse complement strand
ATTGGGGATGAGATCGGCGCGGCGCTGATACTGGTTCTGCACGTCCGACCAGCGCGCCTTGGCCTGCTCCTCGAGGGTGGGAATGGTGTTGTAGCCGCAGGCCGACAGCGTCAGTCCAAGGGTGACGACGGCGAGCCCGACGCGAATCCGCGAAACCATGCTGGTCATTGCGCCCTCCATTGACTTGCCCCACCACGCTTGCGACGGGGCGATCAGCCGTCGATCGGCTCGGTCCCGGCAATCTCGATGCCGAAGCCGGACAGCCCGACATAGGTCAGCCGCCGCGACGCCGTGAGAAGCCTGATCGAGTTGACGCCGAGGTCCTTCAGGATCTGCGCGCCAAGCCCGACCTCGCGCCATTGCCGCGTGCGCGCCTCTTCGGACGCCGTGTCGCCGGATTTCGGGATCGACACCACCGGCACGCCGGCGGTGCCGTCGCGCAACAGCACCAGCACGCCGCGCCCCTCGCTCTTGAAGCGCGCCAGCGTGCGGTGAATCGGCTTGGCGCCGCCGAACACGTCGGAGATGATATTGGCACGGTGCAGGCGCGTGAGCACGTTTTTGCCGTCGCCGATGCGGCCGTGAACGAACGCCATGTGATAGACCGGGTCGAACGGCGTGAGGAACGCGTAGCCGGTCAGCGTGCCGATCTCGGACTGCACCGGAAATTCGCCGGCACGCTCGATCAACTTGTCGCGCGCCTGGCGGTAGGCGATCAGTTCGGCGATCGAGATTCGTGACAGCTTGTGCTGCTCGGCGAAGGTGACGAGATCGGGGCCGCGCATCACCGTGCCGTCGTCGTTCATCAATTCGGCGAGCACGCCAACCGGCGGCACGCCGGCGAGGCGGCACATATCGACGCAAGCTTCCGTATGGCCCGAGCGCATCAGCACGCCACCGGCCTTGGCCACCAGCGGAAACACATGGCCGGGCCGTACGAAGTCCGCCGCGCCGCTATTGCCGTTGGCGAGCGCGCGTACCGTGTTGGTACGCTCTTCTGCCGAAATGCCGGTGGTCAAGCCGTGCCGGACGTCGACCGAGACGGTGAACGCGGTGCCGAGCGGCGCGTCGTTGAGCGCCACCATCGGGTCGAGGTGCAGGCGGCGCGCCTCCTCAGGCGCCAACGGTGCGCAGACAATGCCCGAGGTATGGCGGATGATGAACGCCATCTTCTCCGCCGTGCACAGGCTCGCGGCGACGAACAGGTCGCCCTCGTTCTCGCGGTCGTCATCGTCGGCGACGATGACGATCTCGCCGCGCCCGAACGCCGCGACAGCAGCCCTGATCCGTTGATGTGCGTCGTCCATTTCGCCCCTGATGGCCCGCGAGCGCGATCAGCGCTCAGTCCTTTTCGGCAACGGCCACGACGGGGTGTCGCCGACTTGGCCGCGCTGACGTAGATAATGATCGGCGATCACGCACGCCACCATGGCTTCCCCGATGGGGACGGCCCGGATGCCGACGCATGGGTCGTGGCGGCCCTTGGTCGAAATCTCCGTCTCCCGGCCGTAGCGGTCGACGGTGCGGCGCGGCGTAAGGATCGACGACGTCGGCTTGACGGCGAAGCGTGCCACCACCGGTTGCCCGCTGGAAATACCGCCCAAAATGCCGCCGGCATTGTTGGAGAGAAAGCGCGGCTTGCCGTCATTGCCCAGGCGCATCTCGTCGCCATTGTCTTCCCCGGACAGCTCCGCCGCGCCGAAGCCAGCACCGATCTCGACGCCTTTGACCGCGTTAATGCTCATCAGTGCCGCGGCGAGATCGCCGTCGAGCTTGCCGTAGATTGGTGCCCCTAATCCTGCCGGCACGCCCTCGGCGACGACTTCGATCACCGCGCCGATCGAGGAGCCCGCCTTGCGCACGCCGTCGAGATAGTCGGCATAGAATTTCGCTCGCTCCGCGTCAGGACAGAAGAACGCGTTGCGCTCGACCTCAGCCCAGTCCCAGCGTGCGCGATCGATGCGATGCGGTCCCATCTGCACCAGCGCGCCGCGCACGGTCAGACCCGGCACAATTTTCCGCGCGATGGCGCCCGCGGCGACCCGGGTTGCCGTCTCCCGCGCCGATTGCCGGCCGCCGCCGCCATAGTCGCGCAGGCCGTATTTGACGTCGTAGGTGTAGTCGGCATGGCCGGGGCGATACTTGTCCTTGATATCGGAATAGTCCTTCGAGCGCTGATCTACGTTTTCGATAAGTAGCGCGATCGGCGTTCCGGTCGTGACCCGTTGTCCGCTGGCTTCGTCGATGAATACGCCGGACAGGATTTTGACTGCATCAGGCTCCTGCCGCTGGGTGGTAAAGCGCGATTGCCCGGGGCGACGCTTATCGAGATAGGGCTGGATATCGGCCTCGGTCAGCGGAATCCGCGGCGGGCAGCCGTCGACCACGCAACCGATCGCCGGCCCGTGGCTTTCGCCGAAGGTCGTCACCCGGAACAAATGGCCGAACGTGTTGAACGACATGGCGTTACGATTGCGGCCGCCAATGACTCGGATTTTGAATGGCTTAGAGCAAGGCGCGCTGGGCTTGGTAGCCCGCGCCCGGGAATCGGTCAAATCGGATGGCAACGATGCCCGTCGCTCGCGCAGGTGCGCCTGCGGCGCCGCCAAATCTGCATCAATCTTCCGCGGCCGCAAAAGCCTGCCGATGCGATGAGCAGATTTTCATGTTGCGTTGCGACGCTCATTCACGCCGCGTTCATCTCGCTGAATGCCGGTTAATGGAAACCTGAACGTCCATTAAGCTACGGAAAAATCAGGGTTATTTGCGATATTCCGATTGCAGAAAGGGCCGCGCTATGGCAAGGTTATTTTCGGCAAGGGGGGCGACGGCTGAGGGGACCGAGCGACCGCCGAAAGTCAGAACTCAACCTGCCGCCGGATCAACACGTAACAAGGAAGAATGACCATGGCGACGAAGAAGAAGAAGGCCAAGAAGAAGACGAAGTAAATGACGCAAAGCGCCGGCCTCGTACTGGGGCAGCGCCGTCATCTTCGGATTTTGCGAGGCGCCCGCAGCGGTGCTTCGAGGAACGGCTGGACCGCGGTTCGGCCGTTTCCATTTTCAGGATCTATCTAACTGTAGCCTAACTGTAGCGCGTCACTGCGCCGCCGGAGAACACGTAGACGCCGCCGTGCAGAATGTCGGCGTGGGTGGCCTCTTCTTCCGGCAGGATGCGGAAATTCGCCATCAGAACGCGCGCCACGCCGCCGTGCGCGACGACCACGGTGTCGCGCGTTACCGTCGCGTACCATTCACCGACCCGCCTGGCGACCTCCCGATAAGACTCGCCGCCGGGCGGCCTGAAATCCCATTTGTCGCGATCGCGCCGGGCCAGCACATCCGGATTACGGGCTTGAATTTCCGGCAGCGTATGGGCTTCCCATTCGCCATAGGCAATTTCTGCAAGCCGCGCGTCGACGTCGTAGGCGGCCGGACCGAGCCCGAGCGCGGCGCGCAGGATTTCCATGGTTTCGCGGGCGCGCTGCAGCGGGCTCGAGACATAGGGATAGTCGGCGGCCTTGTGCCCATCGCGCTCGAACAGACCGTGCAACACCGCGGCAGATTCGCGCGCCTGCACCCGGCCACGGCCGTTGAGGCTCGTTTCGTAGCGGCCTTGCAAGCGCTGCGCCACGTTGAAATCGGTTTCGCCGTGCCGGATCAGATAGAGCGTTGGCATCTTTTCGCCTCGGCCCCGCCGCCGCAGTTCATTCCTTGCCGACGACGATATCCGGCGCGTCGGGATGCTTCATGCCGACCACATGGTAGCCGGCGTCGACGTGGTGCACCTCGCCGGTGACGCCGCGCGACATGTCGGAGAGCAAATAGACGGCGGCCTCGCCGACGTCCTCGATGGTCACGTTGCGCCGCAGCGGTGAATTGTATTCGTTCCATCTGAAAATATAGCGCAGGTCGCGGATGCCGGCCGCCGCAAGCGTCTTGATCGGCCCGGACGAAATGGCGTTGACGCGGATGTTGTTCGTGCCGAGGTCGGCGGCGAGATACCACACCGAGGCTTCGAGCGCCGCCTTGGCGACGCCCATCACGTTATAATGCGGCATCCATTTCTCCGCCCCGTAATAAGTGAGCGTCAACATGGCGCCGCCGTTCGGCATCATCTTTTCGGCGCGTTGCGCAATTGCCGTGAGCGAATAACAGCTCACCAGCATGGTCTTGGTGAAATTGTCCTCGGTGGTATCGACGTAACGGCCGTCGAGCTGATCCTTGTCGGAAAAAGCCATGGCGTGGACCAAAAAATCGATCGTGCCCCAGGCCGACTGCACGGCGGCGAACAC
>JASHQO010000238.1 GCA_030039105.1 Xanthobacteraceae bacterium | reverse complement strand
TCGAACAACGCGCTGTTTCTGACGTGATTCGGGCCGCGATTAACGAGCACATCGAGAGCCGACGGAAAGACCCGTCGTTCCAAGAGGACCTCAAGGCGCGGCTCGCTCGCGCGCGCAAACTCTTGGCGCGGCAGTCTGGCGGCGACGCGGACTAGACCAACAACGCCTGAAGTTCCGCAACGAGCGGCTCGATGTTGCCGCCGAAGCTGGCGATCATCGCCGGTAAAAAAGTCTCGCGATCAATTGCGTTGAGATCGAAACGGTGCCCTGCCCGCAATCCCAAAAGGTGCAAGAACGCTAGCTGCGAACGTCCATTACCCTCTCGGAACGGGTGAATAGCATTTAGCTCTGCCAAGAAATCGGCGGCGGCGGTGACAAAGGTCTCGCGCTCCGCGCCCGCCAGGAACGGCTCTGCTTTTAGCCTTTCGAACAGCTTTTTCATCTCACGGTCGATGTATTCCGGGTAACAGAACGCATTGCCGCCCTTGGAAGTCCGCACATTTCGAGGCTTGCCGGCCCACCCGTAGACATCTTGAAAGAGATGGTGGTGGATTTTGCAGTAATGGGACGGCGTGAATTTTCCCGCCGGGAGCGGTTCCAACGAACGCACGTTGGACATTTCCAACTCAAATTCCTGAAGACGCTTCGCCTCTCTGATGTTTAGCTTGTTTTTGAGGACGAACGTACCCTTGTAGCAATACGGGTCGTCTATAACATCGTAATCGGACAAGCGTTTTAGCCGCCTTTAGGTGATCGATAGGCCCGGATAATCTCCGCGCGCATCTGAGAAGTCGATAAATCCCTTGCCTTCATCGAGCGCATGCGCTGGCTTGAATCATGACTCAACTTCAAACCCTCGACTGCGCTAATCGCCGCAAAGGTCCTATCGCCCAAGATTCGTGCCGACGGGCCCATTCTGGAAGCTTTCCGTTTTTTTGCCATAACTCACTTTACCACAGACTATATCCATCGGTCATCGGGTCTCCCCGATCAGTGCGGCCGATTAACACAAACAATAAATAATGATCGATGAAGCGATTTGCCATTCCGTTCGGTCTGGCGCGGACGGTCACTCTTGAACCTTTGAATCTAGAAACTCCAGGGTATGAACCTGACGGTCGGTAGACCGGCTCGCGGAAAAGAGCCCCGGCGTTGGACCGCCGGGGCTCTGCCCTCCTAAGAGAGCGTTCGTTATGCTGCTCGGGGGCGTGAAGCTTTCCACTGTTCTACCTCGTCCTCGAACCATGCAACCCTGCAAGCGCCAAGCTGTATCCTTTTCGGGAATTCGCCGGCCTTCTCAAGGCGCGCAATGTGCGCGGGACAGTAGGGGATACCGTGGACGGTCTTCAGCTCCTTCTTCGATACCAGTTTTCTGACCTGTTGCATCGACGTGCTCTGTTGAAGAGCGACGCCGGCGCCGCAGGGGACCTGCACGCTGATGCGCACAGGGCCAACTAGCAGGCGAGGAGAATCATAGGCTTAAATGAGAGAACCTTCAACGTGCGCATAGACACGCATGGCGAAAGAGCCGTCGAAGTCTGGGGCTAAAACAGCCGGCCCGCTGCTGTGAGCGGGCCAGTAATGTCAGGCGACGTTTCTGGTACTTGAACGCGTCCTGAACTGATCCAGGAGGTCGGCCCAATCCTGCATTAGCTTGATACGCTGCGGCAGGTATTTGGCGCGGTTATAAGCTGCGCGGACCTCGTCCTCTTCTTGGTGGGCCAACGCAGCTTCGATCACGTCGTCGTCGTAACCGCGCTCGTTAAGAATCGTGCTGGCGGAAGATCGGAAACCGTGGGGGCACATTTCTTCCTTGGTGTAGCCCATCCGGCGCAGCGCCGAATTCATCGCGTTCTCCGACAACGGCTTGAGCGGTGAACGGATGGATGGGAGGACCAGTTGATGCCCTTCGGATAGCGGCCAGATGTCACGGAGGATCGCAAGTGCTTGTTTCGATAGCGGCACGTCATGCGGAACTCGCATTTTCATTCGCTCGGCAGGGATACGCCAAGTCGCTTTGGGCCAGACGATCTCTGAACGCCGCATCAGCCGTACTTCCGCCGGTCGGGTCATGGTCAGGGCAATGAGTTGGAGCGCGGCTCGCACAGTGGGCCAGCCGTCATACTCATCGATCGAAACCATCAATCCGCCCAACCGCACTTCATCCGTGATGGCTGGACGGTGTTGAACGACAGGTTTCAGCAGTGCTCCGCGAAGCGCGAATGTTGGGTCATTAATGGCCCGCAACGTTGTGATCCCGTAACGAAACACCGTGCCAATAGCGCCGCGTAGCCTGCGAGCGGTTTCGCGGCGGCCGGTCTTTTCGATTCTTTTCAGGATCACGAGAATTTCGGCCGGCGTGATCTCGTTAATGGGGCGCTTGGTGAGCGGAGCCGCAAGCTCCTGTAGGAGCCAGCGGTTCTTACTCATCGTTGACTCAGCAGCGCCTTCAGCTTCGAGCTTGGCCAGATAGTCCTCGACGAGCGCTCCGAAGGTATTTCTTGCCGCGGTCGCCGCGGCAATTTTGTCGAGTCTTCGTTGCTGCGAAGGGTCGACGCCTTCGGCAAGGAGTTTTCGCGCCTCATCCCGCTTAGTGCGAGCTGATGCGAGTGAAACTTCGGGGAACGCTCCGAAGCTGAGCATGTTCTGCTTGTCGCTGAAGCGGTAGCGGAGACGCCATAACTTGCTGCCGTTCGGGCTCACCAACAGGTACAACCCGTTGCCGTCGCGGAGCTTGTATGGCTTCTCGCGCGGCTTCGCGTTTTTGATCGCTAGCTGTGTGAGAAGCATGTGGGTACGACCTCATTGTCAAAGAGCTGTACTCTCAATTGTACCCACATCGTACCCACGCTGTCATAGTTCGGCATGTGGAATAGTGTTCGCCGAAAATCCAGCAAGTAGCTGAATATGCTTTAAAAAATGGTCTCAGTACGAAGCTATGAAGAGCTATGAAAAGGGCTGGTGGTGCCCAGGGGCGGAATTGAACCACCGACACCTGCATTTTCAGTGCAGTGCTCTACCAACTGAGCTACCTGGGCATTTGGGCGCTTGACGCGAGAGCGCCGTCTTATAGAGGCTCGGTTCCCGACTGTCCAGAATTGGCCTTGCCTCAATTCTGACCATCAGGTTCGTCGCGAAACTCGTCCTCTTTCTCGTCGTCGGTCACCGGCACCGCATAGACGCCGGAGAGCCAGCGGTTGAGGTCGACGTCGGCGCAACGCTTCGAGCAGAACGGCCTGAAACTATCGTCCACGGGCTTGCCGCAGATCGGGCAGGCTTTACGGCGTTGGGCATCCACCATTGCGCCAATATGGGACGCGCGGTCCGCAGCGCCAAGTTCTTAAGTTGCCACGTTCCTTATCGCCAAGCTCCTACACCGCATTCAGCCAGCCGAAATGGATCGGATAGCCTTCGCCGCCGAGCAGCGTCAGGGTCTCGTAGAGCGGCAGCCCGACGACGTTGGAATAGGAGCCGACGATCTTGACCAGGAAGGCACCGGCGATGCCTTGGGCGGCGTAGCCGCCGGCCTTGCCGCGCCACTCGCCCGAGGCGAGGTAGGACTCGATGTCCTGCTCGGAGAGCCGCTTGAACCGCACGCGGGTTTCGACGTGACGTTGGCGGAACGTTTCCTTCGGCGTCACCAGACAGACCGAAGTGTGGACGCGGTGATTGCGGCCGGAGAGCAGCCGTAGGCACTGAGCCGCTTCGTCCAACAACTCCGCCTTCGGCAAAATGCGCCGGCCGACCGCGACCACGGTGTCGGCGGCGAGGATGTAGGCGCCTTTAAGGTCCTCGTCGATGCGCACCATGTTGAGCGCTGCGTCGGCCTTGGCGCGGGCGAGCCGCGTGGCACAGGCGCGCGGCAGTTCGCCCCGCTTCGGCGTCTCGTCGACGTCGGCAGGCCGCAGCGCATCGGGCTCGATGCCGGCCTGGTTGATGAGAATGAGTCGGCGCGGCGAGCCGGAGGCGAGCACGAATTTGGGATGGCCGATCACGGCTGCGCGCTCATCTCGTCAGACAATGCGGACGGCCATTCCACCTGCAACGACATCACTTGAAACGATAGGTAATGCGACCCTTGGTCAGGTCGTAGGGCGTCATCTCCACCAGTACTTTGTCGCCGGCAAGCACGCGGATGCGATTCTTGCGCATGCGGCCTGCCGTGTGGGCGATGATCTCGTGCTCGTTTTCGAGCTTGACCCGGAAGGTGGCGTTCGGGAGTAGTTCCGTCACGACACCGGGAAATTCCAGCAGTTCTTCCTTCGCCATTCGCGACCCGAATTTGATAGACGTCGACCACGACCAGCCCTGCGATCTTGGCCAAAATTTGCGCGAAACCTAGCGGATGACGGGCCATTTCACAACTGGCGAAGGAATGGTGTACCACCCGCAACGCGGCGAGTGGCCTCATTCATTGCCGATGCCCGGCCCGGCGAAGCGCTCGCGGATCCGCGTCAGAAGCTGATCACGGACTTCGCGATAGGCCTCCAATCGCTGCTCGCGGCTGCCCTCGACCGCGGTCGGGTCCATCGTCGGCCAGTATTCGACCTCGGCGCCGCTGGTTCGCGTCAGTTCCAGCACCCGATGGTGCGCCTCCGGCGCGAGCGTGATGATGAGGTCGAAATTGAGTCCTTCGTTCTCCTCCAGTTCCTCGAACGTCACCGGCTTATGCCGCGAAATGTCGATGTCGAGCTCCGCCATGGCAGTGACCGCAAAGGTGTCGAGCTCGCCCTTGCGCGCGCCGGCTGAGCCGACATAGGTCGAGCCGCCAAACATCTGCTTGAACAGGCCCGCCGCCATCGGCGAGCGCACCGAATTCATGCCGCAGGCGAACAGAACCGCCAGAGCTCGGGTCGCGGCAGCGGCCATCGAACCGCTCAACCCTTCCAGTGCAGCACCGTGATCAAAGTGAACAGCCGGCGCGCGGTGTCGAAATCGACCTCGACCTTGCGCTTGAGCCGCTCCATCACGATGCGCGAGCCCTCGTCGTGCAGCCCCCGGCGGCCCATGTCGAGCGCTTCGATGCGATCCGGCGTCGCGGTGCGGATCGCGGCGTAATAGCTGTCGCAGACGGTGAAGTAGTCCTTCACGATCTTGCGGAACGGCACCAGCGACAGCATGTGGGCGATCACCGGCGTGCCATCCATGAGGCGGATATCGAACACCAGGCGGTCGCCGCGCAGGCCCAGATGCAGCGCATAAGGGCCGCCGTCGTGACCCGCGGGGCGGAATCTGTTGTCCTGGGTCAGGTCGTAGATCGCGACGCGACGTTCATGCTCGATGTCGTCGCTGGCGCTGCCGAGCGAAGCCTCATCGAGCGTCACTTTCGCCAGCCGGCCGGTCGGTTCCTTGCGGGGCTGGCGCGCCATCGGACTTTATCTGTTGAGCCGGATGGCGACGGAGCGGGCGTGTGCCTCGAGCCCTTCTGCGGTGCCGAGCGTGATCGCGGCGCTGCCCAGGGCGCGTAGCTGCTCCGGCCCGCATTTGAGGATCGAGGTGCGCTTCATGAAATCGAGCACGCCGAGGCCGGACGAGAATCGGGCCGAGCGCGCCGTCGGCAGCACGTGGTTGGAGCCCGCCACGTAGTCGCCGATGGCTTCCGGCGTGTGCGCGCCGATGAAGATTGCGCCGGCATTGCGGATCCGTTGGACCAGCGCCTCGGCGTCGGCGGCGACGATTTCCAGATGCTCGGGCGCGATGGCGTCGACGAGTGGCAGCGCCTCCTCGACGCCGCGCACCAAAATCACGGCGCCGAAATCGCGCCATGATGCTGTAGCGATTTTTTCACGTGGCAGGCGGCTGAGCTGACCTTCGACCGCGCGCTCGACGGCGGTGGCGAGTTTCTCGTCGTCCGTGATCAGGATCGCTTGCGCGCTTTCGTCGTGCTCGGCTTGGGCCAGAAGGTCGGCGGCGATCCAGTCCGGATTACCGGTCGCGTCGGCGATGATCAGCACTTCGGAGGGACCCGCGATCATGTCGATGCCGACCTTGCCGAATACCAGGCGCTTGGCCGCGGCCACATAAGCATTGCCGGGGCCGACGATCTTGGCGACCGGTGCGATGGTTTTGGTGCCGTAGGCGAGCGCCGCCACCGCCTGTGCACCGCCGATGCGATAAACCTCATCGACGCCGGCGAGTTTTGCCGCCGCCAGGACGAGCGGGTTGAGCGCGCCGTCCGGGGCGGGCACCGCCATCACGACGCGCGGCACGCCGGCCACCTTGGCCGGCACCGCGTTCATCAGCACGGACGATGGATAGGCCGCGGTGCCGCCCGGCACGTAGAGCCCGACCGCATCAATCGCGGTCCAGCGCGACCCGAGCTCGACGCCGAGCGCGTCGGTGAAGCGGTCATCCTGCGGCAGTTGGCGGCGGTGGAGCGCCTCGATGCGGTCGCGCGCGAACTCGAGCGCGTCCAGCGCCGTCGGGTCGCTGGCTTGCAGCGCGGCGGCGATGTCCTGCGGCGCTACTTTGCACGCGGCTCGGTCGAGATCGAGCCGATCGAATTTGAGCGTGTAGTCTTTGAGCGCTGCGTCGCCGCGCGCGGCGACGTCGTCAACGATGGCGCGCACGGCAGCTTCGACGTCGGCCGATGCCTCGCGCTTGCTGTCGAGAAAAGCGCGGAATCCTTGTGCAAAATCGGCGGAACGAGTATCGAGGCGGATCGCCATGATCATGACCTGCTGTGTGCGCGATGACGCCTATCAGCCCTCTGACATTATAACAATTCTAATATTGTGCGTCCGCATTGACAAAAACTCCTTTGTTGCCCAACTCCTTATGCAATCAGTGTGCACCATCAGTTAAAGCACTTGGCGGCCATGACCGGACAAAGACGGATCACCGCAGC
The DNA here is from genome assembly GCA_030039105.1 of Xanthobacteraceae bacterium. GTDB lineage: Bacteria > Pseudomonadota > Alphaproteobacteria > Rhizobiales > Xanthobacteraceae > BOG-931. The sequence continues at coordinate 6,672 of JASHQO010000238.1, read as the reverse complement.
GACGCGCCGAAGCTTCGGTATCGGTGCTGCCGCGTTGCTATTGGTGCCGGCGGCGGCGTTGTCGCCGCGTGCAGCCGGTGCCGACGATACCGTCACCCTGTCGATCACGCTCAAAGATCATAAATTTGATCCGGCAGAGCTGCACGCGCCGCCCGGCAAGCCGATCGAAATCAAGGTAAGAAATCTCAACGATATCGTTTCCGAATTCGAAAGCAGCGATCTCCACTTCGAGAAGATCGTCCCGGTCGGCGCTGAGGCCAGCGTCCACGTCCGACCGCAGCAGCCGGGCCGCTACAATTTCTTCGACGATTTCCATCATGACAGCCAAGGCTATCTGGTGGTGCCATGACGTTTCGTAACCGTGCCGTGAGGTTGCCGTGCTCGCCGCGCTGTTGATCGTATTCCGCGAGGTTTTCGAGGCCGGCCTGATCGTCGGCATCGTCATGGCAGTGACCGCGGACGTGCCCGGCCGCACGCTGTGGGTCGCGGGCGGTGTTTTGGCCGGGGTGCTCGGCGCTTGCGTGGTGGCGCTGTTCACCAGCGGCCTGTCGGAACTGTTCGGCGGCAGCGGCCAGGAGATCTTCAACGCCTCGATCCTTGGTTTCGCTGTGCTGATGCTGACCTGGCATAATGTCTGGATGGCGCGCCATGGCCGCGAAATGGCGGCCGAGCTGCGCGCCGCGGGCGAGGCCGTGGTGGCCGGCTCGAAGTCGCTCGCCGCGCTCGGCTGCGTGGTGGCGATCGCGGTGCTGCGCGAAGGCTCCGAGATCGTGCTGTTTCTCTATGGCGTGGCCGCGACGCAAGGCGGCGCCAGCCTCGCCATGGCGTTCGGCGGCGCCATCGGACTCGTCCTCGGTTCGCTGGTCTGTCTTGCCACCTATCTCGGCCTCATCGCCATCCCGACGCGCTACCTGTTCGGCGTCACCAGCGCGCTGATCGCATTGCTCGCCGCCGGTATGGCGGCGCAGGCCATCGCCTTCCTTGAGCAGGCCGATATCCTCACCGCGCTCGACGAGACGGTGTGGGACACGTCATGGATGCTGAGCGATTCAAGCTATCTCGGCAAAGCGCTGCACACGCTGATCGGCTATGTCGATCAACCGACCGCCATGCAGCTCATTGTCTATGCGGTAACGCTTGCCGTCATCATCGCGCTGATGAAGCTGTTCGGTTCGCAGCCGCCGCAGCGTCCGCGCGTCGCCGCCGCGGAATAGGAATAGCGGCTCAAGCGGTGACCGGGCCGCCGGCGAAGTGATCGGGACAGATCTCCGCCGTGGTCACCTCGCCGAGATCGGCGAGCTCGGCCTCCAGGCACTCGACCTCGAGACGGATATTGCCGCCACCGGAGAAGATCAGCATCACCGCGCCAGCCGGCGCATCGCGTTCCGCGAATTCGACAGCGAGCAGATTGAGCCGCGCGTCCTTGTTCGCCGGGTCTATGCCGCGGCACTTGCATGCCAGCACGCGCTCGAAGCGCAGCGCGGTGCGGCAGCGCCGGTACTCGGCAGCGTGCTTCGGCTCGACCGCTGACATCCAATCGAAGCGGTTGAGCGCCATGACGAAACGATGCTCGCGGGGTTGCCAGAAGATATCGCCGATCCGCACCAGGGCGTCCTGCACATGGGCCGACACCACCTCGATGTCGTCGCGGTCGAGGGCGACCAGCTTGAGTTCATCGGGGCAGACGCTCATGCTGGGCTCGCTCCTTGGCTCGTCGTTGCATTACGAGAAAGTTAGGAAGGCATCGCGAAGGCCGCAAGGCCTCGCATGAAAGGCAAGGCCGCTTTCACGGCCCAATCGTTTTATATTTGTTCTGCCGCCGCTAAAACGAAACGCACGCGGCCCGGACGATGACGCCGACCGACTGCTGGCGAAATTCGCGCTTATAGGCGGCCACCACGGCATCGAGGCGCGCCTCGTCGTCGGCATGGCCCGGCAGCACGATCTCGACGTGCTTGCTCGGCTCCTGCACGGTAGCGCCGGTATCGCGATCGCGACGCTGGCCGATGGCGTCGGTGATGGTCAGGCCGTCGGGAAAGCGCGGCGTCAGCTCGCGCGCGACGAAAAGCGCCCATGCGGTCTCGTTGACGCCAACACGACGGCCGATGTTGCGGCCGAACAACAATTCCGCAACCATCTTGGATTGTTGCGTGCCGTGGCAGGGCGGCGCCGCGGTCTGCGCGCCTGCCGCGGATGCGGTCATGGCGAGCGGGATGAGGCTGATGACAGCGAGGAGGCGCGCGCGCATCGCGCGCTCTTAGCCCTAAAACTCCTCCGGCGGAAGCAGCTTGCCGCCGCGGCGGATCATCAGGTCGCGCTTCACGGATGCGGAGCTGGCCGCCCACAGCACCATGGTGCACACGGCGCAGAACGCAAAACTCAAGATGACGGTCTGCATCGATCGCGATCCGTTCGGGGGAGCGGCGGCAAAATAGTCAAAGGACCTTTCGCATTCGTTAGGGCGGGCGTCTGCGGCCGCCGTTACGACCAAGTATCCAAAAACGCTGCGGGCCGGCGGCGCCGAAGCGCCGGCCGACCCGCAACGACATTATTTCCGCGCGCTATTTGCAGCCTTGCGGCGTTGGGTGTTTGCCCGGCGGGCATTGCGGCGGCGAGGCCGCCGGATGAGGCGGTGGCGGCGCAGCCGGATGGGGCGGTGGTGGCGGCGCCGGATGAGGTGGCGGCGGTGGTGCTACTGCCGGATGCGGTGGCGGCGGCGGCGCGCTCGTGGCTGGATGCGGCGGAGGCGGTGGCGGAGGCTGCGGCGATGCCGGTTGGCCCTGAACGGGTGTTGTCGTTCGATGGGACGGCGGCGATCCCGGATGCACCGTCGACGGCGTCGGCTGTCCTGGAGGGGGCGGAGGCGGCGGCGTGGCCGGTTTCACCAGCGCATTTGACGGCGGCGGCGGCGCGCCGGGTCCGCCGCGTGGTGGAGGCGACAGTGGCGCGACCGTGGACGGACCGAGCGCTGGATGGAATGCCGGTCCGGGCGCTGCGCCGGGTGGCGGCGCGTGGCTCACGGCTGGCGGTAGTGAAATGCGCTGCGGCCGGCCGCCGCCAAGTGCTCCGGGAGGCTGTCCGCCCGAGGCCGGTGCAATCGCAACGGATCGCGGTGGTCTCACGAAAGCCGGAACGGCAGGGCCGACCGGCGTAGGCAAAAAGAAACGCTCGCGCACCGGGGGCGGCGGCGGCAGCACGGCATATTCCCGCGGCCGCGGCGGCAGGAAGAACAGTGGCGGCCGTGGCGGCGGCGCGTAACGCGGGCCGACGAACATCACCACCGGCTGATCGATGTAAGCGTACTCCGCCGGCGGCGGCGGTGGCACGCCGAAGTCGTAGTCGGCGAATGCGGGCGGCGGCTCGAGTGCCTGACGCAGCTCCTCGAGACGACGGCGCGCGTCCCAGTAGTGCGGGCCGTGCGGATAACGGCGCATATAGGACCAATAGGCCGGCGGCGTGTCCGCCACCACGCAGCGACGCCAGATGATCTCTTCGCGGCGCACCGCCAGCATGCCGGCGATGCGGCTGGAATACGGCGTGTTCGGATAAATCGCGAGGAACTGCTCGTAGCCCTCGATGCTGTCGCGATCGACGGCCCAGGCATAAGCATCATCGACATTGCTGAAATCGCGGATCGACTTGGCGCGGATCTCCGCCACCGGCATGACGTTCGGCGGCGGCGGCGCGTCGGCGGCGCGCTCGGTGAAGAAGAACGGGCCGTCGATCTGTGAAGTGTACCACGGCACCTCGGCGCCCTGGGTGAGATCGCTGACGCGCAAACGCAAGCGTGCGAACAGATCATCGAGCCCGAGCCCGCCGGCCGCGATCATTTCCGTGAGCGAGGTCGCATACGCACCATACGGGCCCTGCTCGTCCGGCGCGACGGTGCCCGGCGCCGCGTTGAACGCGAGCGCCGTGCTGGGCACCGGATCGACCAGCGCCAGCCCGCTCGCCAGCGGCTGGTTGCCGCCGGCGAACGGATTTTGCCGCGCCGCATCGAGAATGACGATCTTGACTCGGCCCGGCAGCGCAGCGAGCGGCTGCGTGAAATCGGAAACGCGGATCGCCTGCAGCGGAATGTCGACGTCGCGTTGGATATCGGCGTCGACTGGGACGAAATAATTCTCGCCCTGGAACTGCAGGCCGACGCCGGCAAGATAGACCAGAGCCACCGCGTCAGGCCCGGCGGCGGAGACCTGGCCGAGGAACTCGCGGAACGACTCCCGCAACGTCGACTGATCCAGATTTCGCGCGCCGGTGACGGTGAACCCCGCAGCTTGCAGGGCGTCGGCGACGAGGCCGGCATCGTTTGCCGGCGTCGCCAGCCTGACCGCCTTGTATTCATCGTTACCAATCACCAGCGCAAAGCGCTGCTCGGCTGCATGACTTGTCTGATGACCTAACACCAGCACCAGGGTGACGACGATCCCCAGGATCAACGTCCGTCCAAAGTTTCTCATTTCATTCTCCCGCCGGCCCGACGCCGAAACAGTCACGGTTCGAATCGTCCATGGGTTGAGACCCACCTGAGCCCGTCACATCGTGCCGATCAATAGGTCCAAATAATGTCGGGGCGACGATGCGTGCGATGTTTATTTGGGCCGTCGGCGAGCGGGTCTGCACTCTTGCTGATCGTCGACTGTTGGGGCTGGGCGGCTAAGCATGGTGTCGTGATATGTCAAGCATGCGTGCTGGCGCCGCGTAAGTTGCATTTGCGTCGCCGCTGATGGCGCGCTAAGAACAATCTAACAAACTGTTTCTTAACTCGCCTTCTCGTAGCTGCGCAGCCATTGGTGAGTTAGGGCTCGACATCAAACGACGTGATCGCTATCCAAATGATCACCATCCTGTCTGCTCACTTTTCTTTCGTTCCCGTAAGGGATACAAGCGGTCTTTGTTGTAAAGGGAGGCTTTATGGCTAAGCGAGCAAAAAAGCGGCGCGCGTGGACTGCGGGCGAGGTCCGCGATCTGAAAGCGATGGCGCGCAAGAAGACGCCTGCGGGCAGAATCGCCAAGAAGCTGCGACGGTCGGAAGGCGCGACGCGGCAGAAGGCCTTCAGCATCGGACTCTCGCTCGACTCTCGTTCCTGATTTTTCAAAGCAATTCCGGTTTCGCGGACGACTGGCGCGGCCCGACCTTTCGGCCGCGGGAAGGTGTCGTGATACTTGTTTTGCAGCGTATAGTTGCAGCTTCTGGTAGCGCTAGCGCAGCACGCGACCGGATGCCGCTGGATTATAGCTCTGACCGATGCAAGGAACAAATCGAGCACGGGCGAGAGCGCTCATGTCGGGGTTGGCTCGGCTCGGGCTCCGGGCGCATTGAAGCCTCAGGCAGGCCGGGTTCCATCGTTAACTAATGGCCCATGAACCCATGCCGCCTCGGGCCAAACTAAGGGTATGATGGCTCCGGCGGTCGTGGTCGGGGCCCGTCGCCATTTTGGCGTCGTTTGCGTATCCGCTTGCCGGCGCGGAACGGTCTACGACCTTTAAGGTGGTACGCAGCTTCGATGGCTCAATCTCTCGGTCCGCAGCGGCCGCCGCCGGCCAGTTCCGAGCTCGCCGCCGCTCTCCATGCCTGCCGCCGGGCATTCGTCGCCATCGCCTTGTTCAGCGGGATGAGCAACATTTTGATGCTCTCCGGCGCGCTGTTTATGCTCGAAATCTACGACCGCGTGCTGCCGAGCCGCAGCGTGCCGACGCTGGTCGCACTGCTGATCCTGGTCGCCGGCCTCTATGCCGCGCAGGGTGCGTTGGACACCATCCGCAGCCGCATCCTGGTCCGCATCGGCAACAGCCTCGACGAAGCGATGAGCATGCGTGTCTACGACGCCATCGTTCGACTGCCGCTGAAGCTGGGCGCCCGGGGCGACGGTGGGCAGCCGATCCGCGATCTCGACACCGTGCGCGGTTTCCTTTCCGGCATCGGCCCAGTCGCCCTGTTCGATCTGCCGTGGATGCCGGTCTATCTGATCATCTGTTTCGTGTTCCATCCATACCTCGGCTTGACGGCGCTGACCGGGGCCATCGTGCTGATCGCCCTGACCGTCACCACCGAACTGACGACGCGGCGACCGACCCGCGCCGCAACTCAGTTCGCTGCCGCCCGCAATGCGCTGACGGAAGCGAGCCGGCGCAACGCCGAAGCGATTACCGCAATGGGCATGGTTGGCCGCGTCGCACAGCGCTGGAACGACCTCAACCGCAAATACGTGGCGGCAAGCCGGGAGGCGAGCGACTATGCCGGCGGCCTTGGTGCCATGTCCAAGGTGCTCCGCCTCATGCTGCAATCGGCCATTCTCGCGGTCGGCGCCTGGCTGGTGATCAACCAGGAATCCACGCCGGGCATCATCATTGCCGGCTCGATTCTGGGCGGCCGCGCGCTGGCTCCGGTCGATCTCGCGATCGCCAACTGGCGCGGTTTTGTTGCTGCGCGGCTGAGCTGGCAGCGGCTGTCGAGCCTGCTGGCGCATTTGCCGGCAGAGCCCGTGCCGATGCCGCTGCAGCCGCCGACGCGTTCACTCGTGGTGCAGGCCGCGGCGGCGGCGGTGCCGGGCGGCAACACCATCGTCTGCCAGGACGTCAATTTCTCGCTCACCGGCGGCAAGGCGCTCGGCGTCATCGGACCGACCGCGTCGGGCAAGTCGTCGCTCGCCCGCATGCTGGTCGGAGTGT
>JASHQO010000237.1 GCA_030039105.1 Xanthobacteraceae bacterium | reverse complement strand
GTGCTGGCGCAGCGCGTCATCAATCTGCTGCTCGACGGCGTGGCGCCGGAAAAAATCCTCTGCATCACTTTCACCAAGGCCGCCGCCGCCAACATGGCGAAGCGGGTGTTCGACCAATTGGCGGAGTGGACCGGCTTCGACGACACCAGGCTCGATGCCGCCATCGGCGCACACGGCACCGGCAGCGCCGCGGCGCGGCGGGCGCTAGCGCGGCGGCTGTTCGCCCGCGCGCTGGAAACGCCGGGCGGCCTGAAGGTGCAGACCGTCCACGCCTTCTGCACCCAGCTCCTGCATCAGTTCCCGTTCGAGGCCAATGTCGCCGCGCGCTTCGCCGTGCTCGACGATGCCGAGCAGTCGCAGCTTCTCGAGCGATTGACGCTCGCCGTGCTGCTCGACGGCGCCGCCGCGCCCGAGGGCCCCCTCGCCCGCGCGCTCGGCACCGCAATGACCGCGGCAGCCGATCAGACCTTTCGCGACGTAGTGCGCGAGGCCATCGCCAACCGCGATGTCATCGAGCAATGGGTCACGGCCGCCGGCGGCGTGCCGGCCGCGATCGAAAACCTGTCGAGAGACCTCGGCGTCGATCCGTGCGAAACGCTGGACGCCATCGAGGCGGAATATTTTTCCGGCACCATCATCGCGCCTGAAGACTGGCCGGCGATCGCAAAAATTCTGGCGCGAGGCGGCAAGAACGACTGCGAGCAGGCCGACCGCTTCGCCAGCCTGCCCGCGCTGTCCGGCGCCGAACGAGCCGAGGCCTATCTCGACATTTTCCTCACCAGCACCGGCCGCACCGCGCGTAAATCCATCGTGTCGAAAGCGGTCGGCGACGCGGCGCTGGTCGCGCGTCTCGCCGCCGAGCAGGGGCGCGTCTGCGCGCTGCTGGAGCGTTACCGCGCCGCGGCCTGCCGCGAGCGGAGCGCGGCGCTCCTTACCGTCGCCCACGAGGTGCTGACCCGTTACGCCAAGGAGAAGGCGCGCCGCGGCCTGCTCGACTACGACGATTTGATCGACAAGACGCTGAAGCTCCTGCGCGACGTCGACGCCGCCTGGGTCCACTACAAGCTCGACCTCGGCATCGATCACGTGCTGGTCGACGAAGCGCAGGACACGAGCCACAAGCAGTGGGAGATCGTGCGCCGGCTCACCGCCGAATTTACCGCCGGCGCCGGCGCGCGCGCCGTCCGCCGCACCATGTTCGCGGTCGGCGACGAGAAGCAGTCGATCTACTCGTTCCAGGATGCGGCGCCGAAGGAATTCGCCGCCATGCTGCGCCATTTCCGCAGCGCTTGCGAGAAGAGCGGCCAAACCTTCGTGGCGAGCAAGTTCGAGCACTCGTTCCGCTCCGGCGACTCGATCCTCGGCGCCGTCGACGAAGTGTTCAAGCGCACCGAGATCGCGGCCAGCGTCACCTCCGACGCAGGCGGCTTTCCGCCGCATATCGCCTTGCCCGACGCGCCGGCGAGCATGGTCGAGCTGTGGGAGCCCATGCAGCCGGAAGCGCGCAAGGAGATCGAGGGCTGGGACGCGCCGTTCGACACGGTGAGCGAGGCCAGCCCGCGGGTGCGGCTCGCCCGCCGCATCGCCCGCGCGGTGCGCAGGATGGTCGACGACGGTGCCGCGCGCTTCGGCGACGTGCTGATCCTGGTGCGCCAGCGCGGCGAGCTGTTCGAGGCGATCATCCGCGCGCTCAAGAACCAGAGCGTCGACGTGGCGGGCGCCGACCGGCTGATGCTGACCGAGCATATCGCGGTGATGGACCTGATGGCGCTCGCCGACGCACTGCTGCTGCCGCAGGACGATCTGGCGCTGGCCACGGTGCTGCGCAGCCCGTTGTTCGGTTTCTCCGACGACGATCTGTTCGCCGTTGCGCACGACCGCGGCCGCACGCCGCTGCGCGCGGCGCTGGCGAAGCAGGCGGCGGAGCGGCGGATTTTCGCGCCGGCCGCGGCGCGGCTCGATGCGCTCGCGCAGGCGGCGCGGCAGGATACGCCGTTTGCCTTCTACGCAAAGCTGCTCGGCGCCGGCGGCGCGCGGCGCCAATTTTTGGCCCGGCTTGGCGCCGAGGCCAACGACGCCCTCGACGAGTTCCTCAATCTGGCGCTGGATTACGAGCGGCGCGAGACGCCGTCGCTGCAAGGTTTTTGTGCCTGGCTGCGCGACGCTCGCGCCGAGGTCAAACGCGACATGGAGATCGCGCGCGACGAGGTGCGGGTCATGACCGTGCACGGCGCCAAGGGCCTCGAAGCGCCGGTCGTCATCCTCGCCGACACCATGACGCCGCCGGCCGGACCGCGGCCGCCGCGGTTGTTGCAGCTCGCCGACGGCGCCGAGAACGGCGCAATGATCTGGGTCGGCCGCAAAGCCGACGATGTGCCGCGCGTCGCGCAAGCGCGCGGCGTCGCTTATGCGGAAGCCGAGCACGAATATCGCCGGCTGCTCTATGTCGCCATGACGCGCGCCGCCGACCGCCTGATCGTCTGCGGCGCCGACGGGCTGCGCGCGCGGCCGAAGAACTGCTGGTACGATCTGATCCGCGACGCGCTCGAGCCGTTCCTCGTCGCCGAAGGCGACGGCGACGAAAAGGTGCTGCGTTATTGCAAACAGCCCGATGCTGCCGCGCCGCGCGTCGCGCCGGCGGCAGCAGCCGAAAACGCCACGCCGCGGGCGTTGCCGCCGTGGCTGCACCAGCCCGCCACTGCAGCGGCGCCACGGCTGCAGCGCGTTTCGCCGTCCTCGGCCTTCGACGACGACATCGGCCGCATGGCGCCGTCGGCCGGCTCGCCGACGGACCGGCAAAAGGCGCTGGAGCGCGGCCGGCTGGTGCATCGGCTCTTGCAGTCGCTGCCCGACATTCCGCCCGAGCGGCGCAAGGACGCTGCCGCGCGCTTCCTCGCCAAGGCCGCAACAAGCTTCGACGCCGTCGCCCAGGCGGAGATCGCCGACAAGGTGCTTGCCATCCTCGGCGACAAAAGCTTCGTCGCGATCTTTGCCGCCGGCAGCCGGGCCGAAGTGCCGATCGTCGGCCGCATCCCGCGCCCGGGCGCCGTGCCGCTCGCCGTCTCCGGCCAGGTCGACCGCCTGGTGGTCACTGCCGACGCCGTGCAGATCGCCGACTACAAATCCGATCGCGCGGTTCCCGAAAAGCTCGACGACGTGCGGCCCTATGTGGCCCAGCTTGCGCTCTATCGCGCCGTGCTGTCGCGCATTTATCCCGGCAAGACCGTGCGCGCGGCGCTCATTTTCACCGACGGTCCAAAGGTTTTCGAGGTCCCCGCCGCGGCCATGGACGCGGCCATGGACGCGGCATTGACCGAGCTTTCACCGGCGCGGTGACGCAAGGGTCACGCCGCAGTGAAGCTCTCTTGACGCCCCCGGACTCGGTTCATAGGTTCAACCCTCGCGGGCTCCCCGATTCCCCCGGAAAAGTGAGGTTTTCCATGGTCGACAAAACAACCGATGCGACGTTCGAGCAGGACGTGATCAAGGCGAACGGACCCGTTGTCGTCGATTTCTGGGCGGAGTGGTGCGGCCCCTGCCGCATGATCGCGCCGGCGCTCGAAGAGATTTCCAAGTCGCTCAACGGCAAGGTCAAGATCGTCAAGCTCAATGTCGACGAGAATCCGGGCACGGCAGCCAAGTTCGGCATCATGTCGATCCCGACCTTGATGCTGTTCAAGGACGGCCAGCTCGCCTCGCGCCAGATCGGCGCCGCGCCGAAGGCGAAGCTCGAGCAGTGGATCACCGCCGCGGTGTGACGGCCGCAGCGCCTTGGCCGGCATCCTTCGAGGCTCGCTACGCTCGCACCTCAGGATGACGGACCGTCGACAGCGGCGCTCCACGCACTGCCATCAATGTTTGAAATGCCGCGTGCCGGTGAACAGCATGGCGACGCCGTGGTCGTCGGCGGCCTTGATCACTTCGTCATCGCGCACCGAGCCGCCGGGCTGGATCACCGCCGTAGCGCCGGCCGCGATCGCCACCAGCAAGCCGTCGGCGAACGGAAAGAAGGCGTCGGACGCCACCACCGAGCCCTTGGTCGCGGGCGCCTCGAGGCCGGCCGCGGCGGCGGCATCCTGCGCCTTGCGCGCGGCGATGCGGGCGGAGTCGACGCGGCTCATCTGTCCGGCGCCGATGCCGACCGTCGCCAAATCCTTGGCATAGACGATGGTGTTCGATTTCACGTGCTTGGCGACGCGGAAGGCAAAGCGCAGATCGCGCAGCTCGGCGTCGGTCGGGGCGCGCTTGGTCACCGCCTTGAGGTCCATGTCGTCGACCACGGCGCTGTCGCGCGACTGCACCAATAGGCCGCCGGCGACGGTCTTGGCGGTCAGGCCCGCACCGCGCGGATCGGGCAGGCCGCCGGCGAGCAGCAGCCGTAGATTCTTCTTGGCGCCGACGATCGCGACCGCCTCCGGCGTTGCATCCGGCGCGATGATGACCTCGGTGAAAATCTCGGTGATGGCGCGCGCCGCGTCGGCGTCGAGCGTGCGATTGAGCGCGACGATGCCGCCGAACGCCGACACCGGATCGCAGGCCAGCGCCTTGCGGTAGGCGTCGACGAGGCTGTCGCCTTCGGCAACGCCGCACGGATTGGCGTGCTTGACGATGGCGCACGCCGCCCTGCGCGCTGCATCGAACTCGGCGACGCATTCGTAGGCCGCATCGGTATCGTTGATATTGTTGTAGGAGAGCTGCTTGCCTTGCGCCTGGCGCGCGGTGGCGACGCCGAAGCGCGCTTCGGGCGTGCGATAGAACGCCGCCGCCTGGTGCGGGTTCTCGCCGTAGCGCAGCTTTTCGATCAAGCGGCCGCCGAGCGCGCGATAATCCGGCGCGCTGTCGTCGAGCGCCTTGGCGAACCAGTTGGCGATCGCGGCGTCGTAGGCCGCGGTGCGCGCATAGGCCTTGGCGGCGAGGCGGCGGCGCAGGCTGAGCGTGGTGGCGCCGTTGTGCTGCTTGAGCTCGTCGACCAGCGCGGCGTAATCGCCGCCGTCGACCACGACCGCGACGTCGGCGTGGTTCTTCGCCGCGGCGCGGATCATGGCCGGGCCGCCGATGTCGATGGTCTCGATGCAGGTGGCGAAATCCGCGCCGCGCGCCACCGTGTCCTCGAACGGATAGAGATTGACCACCAGGAGATCGATCGGGCGGATGTTGTGGGCCCGCATCGCGTCGGCGTGCGCGGCGTTGTCGCGCATGGCGAGGAGCCCGCCATGGACCGCCGGATGCAGGGTCTTGACCCGGCCGTCCATCATTTCCGGAAAACCGGTGAGCTCGCTGACGTCGAGCACTGTCAGCCCGGCGTCGGCGAGCGCCTTGCGGGTGCCGCCGGTCGAGACCAGCGCGATGCCGTGGCCGGCGAGCGCGCGGGCAAGCTCGGCCACGCCGGATTTGTCGGAAACGGAAATGAAGGCGCGCGCGACGCGGCGAAGGTTTTCGGTCATGATTGCGACAGCAGCTAGCACAATGCGGCGTCGGAATAACGCTCTTTTCCACGTCACGGCCGGGCTTGCCCCGGCCATCCACGTCTTTCTTCTATGTCGAAGTCGTGGATGCCCGG
>JASHQO010000236.1 GCA_030039105.1 Xanthobacteraceae bacterium | reverse complement strand
GGGCGGTTTTCGAGCCGCCGCGGGATCGGAGCCGCGATCCCGGGCCGTTCGCCGCGCTCGCCAAGCTGACGAAGGACGGCAATGGCCAGTAAGCGCAGTGTTTCAGTCCGGGCGCCGAACCGCTATTGTCGGCTACCGTGTCGCCGCTCCATCGCCCGGACCTGGAGCATGATCCGGAAAAGTGGATGCCGGTTTTTCGAAAAGATCGCGCTCCAACGAAAAAACCAGGCCATGACCCGACTCGATCCGGTCGGATCGCGGCTTTAAGCATGATCCCGGAAAAGTGGAAAGCGGTCTTCGGAAAAGATCATGCGCAAGCAAAAGGCTGGAGTGGGATGACGATTCGACCAAAACTCATACCGCTCTAGGACCGCAAGGTCATTGAATGTCAGACAAGGTCCGCATTGCGCTCGATGCGATGGGAGGCGACCACGGCCCCGCGGTCATCGTTGCCGGCGCCGACTTGGCGCTGAAGCGCTATTCCGAAACCGAGTTCCTGTTCTTCGGCAACAGCGCGCAGGTCGCGCCGCTCCTCGATGCGCGACCGGCGCTCAAATCGGCGTCGCGGCTCGTCCACACCGACGTCGCGGTGCGCATGGACGACAAGCCGAGCCAGGCGCTGCGCTACGGCCGCTGGAAGTCCTCGATGTGGCTCGCCATCGACGCGGTCAAGAAGGGCGATGCCGACGTCGTGGTGTCGGGCGGCAATACCGGCGCGCTGATGGCGATGTCGAAGTTCAACCTCAAAACCTTGCCCGGCATCGACCGGCCGGCGATCGCGGCGCTGTGGCCGACGCTGCGCGGCGAATCCGTGGTGCTCGATCTCGGCGCCTCGATCGGCGCCGATGCCGAACATCTGGTCGATCTCGCGGTGATGGGCGCCGCCATGGCGCGCATCCTGTTCGGGCTGGCGCGGCCGACCGTCGGTCTCCTCAATATCGGCGTCGAAGAAGTCAAAGGTCTCGAGCAGGTGCGCGAGGCCGGCGCCATCCTGCGCGAGCAGAACCTGCCCGGCCTCGACTATCGCGGCTTCGTCGAGGGCAACGACATCGGCAAGGGCGCCGTCGACGTCGTCGTCACCGAGGGCTTTGCCGGCAACATCGCGCTCAAGACCGCCGAAGGCACCGCCCGCCAGATCGCCGAGTACCTCAAAAGCGCCATGAGCCGCACGCTCAGCGCCAAGATCGGATATTTTTTCGCCCGTTCGGCATTCCGCCGGCTGCGCGAAATGATGGATACGCGCAAGGCCAATGGCGGCGTGTTTCTCGGGCTCAACGGCATCGTCATCAAGAGCCACGGCGGCGCCGATGCCGAGGGTTTTGCTGCCGCCATCGAGCTCGGCCACGGCGTAGTGCGCGACGAGCTCCTTGCCAAGATCACCGCGGCGCTCGGTCGGCCCGGCAAGCCGCCGCTTGCGGCGGTCGGCGGGGTGGCTTCGTGACAGTAACCCGGTCGGTCATGCTCGGCTGCGGCAGCTACCTGCCGGCGCAGATCCTCACCAATGCCGACCTGGCCCGCAAGGTCGACACGTCCGACGAGTGGATCGTGCAGCGCACCGGCATCCGCGAACGCCACGTTGCAGCCCCCGGCGAGACGACGTCCGACATGGCGACCCTGGCGGCCCGCGCCGCGCTCGCCCACGCCAGGGTCGATGCGCAATCGATCGATCTCATCGTGCTTGCGACCTCCACCCCGGACAACACGTTTCCGGCCAGCGCCGTAACGGTGCAGGCGGCGCTCGGCATCACCCATGGCGCTGCCTTCGATGTGCAGGCGGTGTGCTCCGGCTTCGTCTATGCGCTGGCGACCGCCGACAGCCTGCTCAAGTCGGGGTCGTTCTCCCGGGCGCTGGTGATCGGGGCCGAGACATTTTCGCGGATTCTCGACTGGACCGACCGCGGCACCTGCGTGCTGTTCGGCGACGGCGCCGGCGCCGTGGTGCTCGACCGGCAGGAGCAGGCCGACCAGGGCGAGGAGCGCGGCATCCTGACGGTCCGGCTGCGTTCCGACGGCCGTCATAAATCGAAGCTCTATGTCGACGGCGGGCCGTCATCGACCGGAACCGTCGGTCACCTGCGCATGGAGGGCAAGGAAGTCTTCCGCTACGCCGTGGCGATGATTACCGACGTGGTCGAAGACGCTTTCGAGGCAACGGGTTACACCGCGGCCGACGTCGACTGGTTCATCCCGCACCAGGCCAATAAACGCATCATCGACGGCTCGGCCCACAAGCTCGGCATCCCGCCGGGCAAGATCGTCGTCACCGTCGACCGCCACGGCAACACCTCGGCCGCCTCGATCCCGCTGGCGCTCAACGACGCGGTGGCGGATCGACGGATCAAGCGGGGCGACCTGTTGCTGCTGGAAGCCATGGGCGGCGGCTTCACCTGGGGTGCGGCGCTGGTGCGCTGGTGAGGGCCGCGACCCACGCAAGCCCGTTGACCGCTTGCAAGGACTAGCTAATATCGTTGATAATTCAGCACGATATAAAGGTCGACATGGGATCGACGCCGTGCTCGGGGCTGGCGATGGCGGGAAAGACGGTCACGCGTGCGGATCTGTGTGAGGCGGTCTACCAGAAGGTCGGCTTGTCGCGCACCGAATCCGCGACACTCGTAGAACTTGTGCTCAAGGAAATCACCGATTGTCTGGAGCGGGGCGAGACGGTGAAGCTGTCGTCGTTCGGCTCGTTCGTCGTGCGCAAGAAAGGCCAGCGCATCGGCCGCAATCCGAAGACCGGCAAGGAAGTGCCGATCTCGCCGCGGCGGGTCATGGTGTTCAAGCCTTCTGCTATCCTCAAGCAGCGAATCAACAACGAGCCCGACGGCGGCGGCGAATAGCCGGCGCGCGGCTTTTAAGGAGATTTGGGCCTTGGACAAGGCGCCCGACGCATTTCGCACGATCAGCGAAGTGGCCGACGAGATCGACGTGCCGCAGCATGTGCTGCGGTTTTGGGAAAGCCGGTTTTCCCAGATCAAGCCGATGAAGCGCGGCGGCGGCCGGCGCTACTATCGGCCCGACGACGTCGACCTGCTGCGCGGCGTGCGGCATCTCTTGTACGGCGAGGGCTATACCATTCGCGGCGTACAGCGCATTCTGCGCGACGAGGGCGCGGCCTTCGTGCAGAACGTTTGGCGCGCCGGCGCCGAGCAACCGCTGCCGCCCGAAGCTGGCGACGAGCTGGAAGGCTTCAGCGACGATGCCGAGACGCGGGCGGAGTCGAAATTGTTCGCCGCGCCGTCACGGTCCGCGGAAGCTCCGGCCGCCTCGCACCGCGAGCCGCCACTGAGCGCAACGCCGCCGCGATTCGATGCAGCGGCAAAAGCGGCGCTGCGGCATGTGCTCGACGAGCTCGTCGCCTGCCGCCGGCTGGTCGATGCTGCGCTGTCGGGCGAGGAAAATGGTCGCAGCGGCGAGATTTGAACTCGCGACCCCCGGTCTCTCAGATCGCGTCAGGAATTTCAGCTTTAACTACGCCAGGAGTCAGGAGCAATCATAAGACTTGCTAAGCAGCGGTGTCATATTTTGCGTAACGGGGTGGAGATAGGCCCGGTGTTTTGGTCGCGGACATGGGCACTGTGGCAAAACACTAATCGGTCATCAGATGAATGGCGTCACGGCTGAACGTCGCCGTAACCCTGTCGCCGACACCGAGGTTCATCTCGCGCGCTTGCGGCGTTAGCACGTAAGCCTTGAGCGCGAAACCGCAGTTTATCTCGACGATGACCAAAGGGCTCAGCGCCTGCAGCCCCGTTATGGTGCCGTCGAGGCAATTGCTGTCCAACCTGTCGGCTGCAGTCGCTATCGCGACCTCCTCGGCGCGAATGGCAAGGCGCACCGGCGTCCCAACCGAGGGAGCGTCCGGCGCAGCCGCCTGCAGGATCCGCGTTCCGACCGCGATGCTGACGACCGCGCCGGCGCCGCCGACAATGCGGCCGTCGAGAATATTCTCCACCCCTACGAGGCGTGCGACCGCGGCATCGACCGGCCGCGAGAAGATGACCGCTGCCGATCCGCTCTGAATGATGCGGCCCTCACGCAACACGACGATCTTGTCGGCCAGCGTCAGTGCGTCGGTGCGATCATGGGTGACGAAGATTGCCGGAATATTCAGCTCGCGCAGGAACGATTTCAG
>JASHQO010000235.1 GCA_030039105.1 Xanthobacteraceae bacterium | reverse complement strand
TTGCCCGCCAGCGTCGCGCCGCTCGTGTTGCTGTCGAGCAGGGTGGTGTCGACCAGCACCGCGGCGTTGCTGCCGCCGACCTGGATGCCGACCAGGCCGTTCTTCGCGATCGTGGTGCCGGAGATATTCATCACATTGTTCTGACCGCCGGCGCCGCTCGTCACGTTGAAGCCGTTGCTGGTATTGTTGTTGATGGTGCTGTTGGAGATGTCGACGGTGACCGGCCCATCGCTGCTGTTGGTATGGATGCCGCCGCCGCTATTGTTGGTGACGGTGACGTGGTCGAACTTGGCGGTGACGCTTGCGCCGACTCCCGGCTGGATGAGGACGCCGCTCGAGCTGTTGGAGATGGCGACGTGATCGAAGGTGGCAGTGACGCCGGCGGCGAACGGCGCGAGGTTGATGGCCGGCGCTAAGACGTCATCAATCGTGACGTTTCTTACGACAAGACTCACTGGTGCGAGCGAGTTGGTCGTTATCGCGCTGGATTGGATGTTGCTCAAATGTGTCCCCTCGAGCACAAGTGCGCCATTTTGCAATGTGATGGCGGGGTCCACCAGATTATTCATCTCACCTCCTCGCACGATGACGGCCAAGCCGCCGATGGTGCCCTCGTTGACGTTGATGGTGAACGGAGGGAAGGTTGCAGTGGTGCCGGTGCAATCGATGACGATTGGTCGGGCGATCGTGATATTGGCAGAGTAGTTGCCGTCATCGAGACAGGCGATTGTTGCGAAGTTGCCGTTTGCCGCGGCGATCGCTCCCGAGATTGTCAAGCAGGGAGTTGCAAACGAACAAGTGGGATTGTCGCTGCCGCTCTGCGACACGAACAGGTC
This sequence comes from Xanthobacteraceae bacterium, assembly GCA_030039105.1. Lineage (GTDB taxonomy): Bacteria > Pseudomonadota > Alphaproteobacteria > Rhizobiales > Xanthobacteraceae > BOG-931. The sequence goes on along the minus strand of JASHQO010000235.1, from coordinate 3,170 downwards.
GGCGGCGTGCGCCGGCGCGCCCTGCAATGCAGCAACGAGCGCGGCGCCGAACACGGCGCCGGCAAACTTGATCGACATCATGGGGAAGTGTCCTCAGCCTACTGATTACCGCGGGTCGAGAATGCTCAACCCGAGCCATCTGGCAATGGTTGGTGACACTGCCGTTTGTTGTTCCAAACCGCAGCAGGCCGTCGTGAAATCTGCGGCGGCGTCGGAGTCGTCGCGCAGCACGACGGTTCCGAAGCGCATGATTTTCTGCGCCGCTTGCCTGTTCGACCCGGCGATGCAACATGACGCTGCAGTGACGGTCTGTGGTGCGCCGCGTCCTCATTGCCCGCCCGCGTGCCATCCGGGATAGTGCGCCTCTTTGGATCGAGACTCATGGCCGACCGTAACGGCGATAAAGGCAACCAACGGCGCTCGCTGATCGCGCTCGGCATCGTGGTGGCGCTGTTCGTGATCGGCTGGATCCTCGCCCGCGAACTCTACGCCGACAGCAAGCTCGAAGACTGCCTGATGTCGGGGCGGAGCAACTGCCAGCCGATCGACACCCGGTAGCGGGCGGCCGCCCCGCTCTCGGTTCCGCCGGCGTTGCGGGACGCGCCCACGTGCCAAGGTTTCCACAGCCACTTTAGTTTCACGAAGGCGTCGCCGCAGCGCCATACGGCCCTCGCAGGATAGGGCCAGTTGGGGTGCGGTGCGTAACAGCGTCGAGGAGGATCGACGATGAACCTTCACTCCGCGAGTGCCTCGACCCGCGTTGTCGCGACCGAGGACTTGAGCCGGCCGAACTGTCCCATCTGTGGCAACGTGCTGCTGATCGCCGAAGATAGCCGGTTCAACGTGCGCGGCCGTATCGACCATGCTTGGTCGTGTGACGATTGCGGTACCGAGTTTGTCACATCGATCAGGCTACGGCGGCGCCAGCCGACGGCGTGAGCGAGGCGTCGAGGAAACGGTCCGCGTATTATGAGGCAGAGGGCCGCGGTCCGCCCGGACACGGTGGTCAAGGTCGCCGGAACAGGCAATAATCGCCGGTGCACCGGTGTTTGTGTCGTTATCCCGTGTCATCGCGGAAACTGTTCATAAGGAGGAGCCCCCATGCGTCAAACATTCATGCGTCGAACCGTTTTGGGCCTCGGCATCGGCGGTGCCGTCGGCGCCTTGTTGGGCCGCACCACCCCGTCTTACGCCGCAACCGAGACCTTCAAGGCCGACCTGAAGGGATCGAGCGAAGTGCCGCCGAACGAGACCAAGGGCACCGGCACGGTCACGGCGACCTACGATCCGGCCACCAAGGAATTGAGCTGGAAGGGCAGCTATTCGGGCCTTACCGGCGACGTCACCGCGGCGCATTTCCACGGCCCGGCCGAAGCCGGCAAGAACGCCGGCGTGGCGATCTGGATTTCGACCAAGGGCAGCCCGTTCCCGAGCCCGTTCGAGGGCAAGGCGACGCTCACCGATGCCCAGGCGAGCGATCTCGAAAAGGGTCTCTGGTACGCCAATTTCCACACCGCCGCGAACCCCGGCGGTGAGTTGCGCGGCCAGATGACGAAGGCTTAAAGCGCGCTGGCTTGTAGCGTTAGTACCAGTCGCCGCTTGGTGTGCCCGCCGATCTTGCGTATCATGGATCGGCGGGCACTTTATTCCGGCCGAACGGTTGGCGGCGCGTTACTGCTTCGGGATGTTGGCCTTCGCGATCACCTGCCCCCATTTGGCGATATCGCCGCGCATGCGCGCATCGAGCTCCGCCGGCGTCGACGCCTTGGTGTCGATACCGAGGTCCAGCGCCCGCTTCTTCAGATCGGGATCGGCGAGCACGTCGTGCAGTGCCTTGTTCAGCGTCTGCACAATATCGTCGGGCGTGCCTTTGGGAGCGTAGAGGCCGTTCCAGGCGGTGACGTCGAAGCCTGCGACGCCGGCCTCCTGCACCGTCGGCACGTTCGGCAATTCCGGCGAGCGCTGCGGCGCGCTGGTGGCGAGCGCCCGCGCCTTGCCGCTGTCCAGCGTCGGCTTCAGCGCGGCGTAGAAATCGATGCCCATCTGGATGTCGTCGCGCAGCAGCGCCACCACGACGTCGGGCGAGCCGCGGAACGGCACGATCACCACGTCGACGCCGGCCATGGATTTGAACAGCTCGGCGGTGAGGTTTTGCGTTGAGCCGACATTGATGGTGCCGACGTTGAGCGTGCCCGGCTTATCCTTCGCGGCTTTGAGGAAATCGCCCAGCGTCCGATACGGTGACGACGCGTTGACGATGAAGTCGCAGGTGAAATAGCCGATGGTGGAAATCGGCACGAAATCCTTCACCGGGTCGAACGGCAGGTGATTGAACAGCGGCACGCTGATCGCGGTGCCGTTGGTCTGCAGCATCAGCGTATAGCCGTCGCTGCCGGCCGAGATCGCGGCGCGCGCCGCGGCAATGCCGCCGGCGCCGGGCATGTTCTCGATGACGAAGTTTTGGCCGAGCTTGTTGCCGAGCGCCGCGGCCACCAGGCGCGCGGTGACGTCGGCGACGCCGCCGGCGCCGAACGGCAGGATCACCCGCACCGGCTTTTCGGGATATTTGCTTTGGGCGCGTACCGCGGGCGCGGCGAGGCCGGCCGCGAGCGCCGCGAGCGAGAAAACGGCAGTACGGCGCGACGGGCCGCCTCGCACCAACCCTCGCGATAACGATGGCTTCATAGTCGAAATCCTTGTTGCGTACGCTTGTTCTGGGGCGCCCTTAGTAGCGCTATTTGCTGCCCAAGGCGCGGTTTTCGTCTTGCGACATTCCGTCCGGCGGGCGACTTCTCAAGGCTTGCGCGCCTCACGCGTCACTGCGGCGGGCCTGAAAGCTATTGCGCCGCGCGATCGGCTTTGGCGGCCCATTGCGCGCGCCTTTGCGCCCGATAGTCGGCAAACTGCCCCGCCGCGATGGCCGCACGCGCTCCGGCGAGCAGGTCCTGGTAATAGTACAGATTGACGATCGATAGCAGCGTGCCGCCGAGCGCCTCGCCGGCGCGGAACAGATGGTGCAGATAGGCACGGGAAAAATCGCGCGCCGCCGGACATCGGCTTTCCGCGTCGAGCGGCCGCGGATCGTCGGCGTGGTGGGCGTTCTTGATGTTGATCGGACCGAAGCGGGTAAAGGCGAGCCCATGACGGCCGTTGCGGGTCGGCATGACGCA